>NZ_JBHVXZ010000170.1:0-16469 GCF_042881395.1 Amycolatopsis sp. NPDC058278
CCAGTACATGGCGCAGCACCAGAACGCCTGAGCCCATCCGGCGGTGCGCGGGACGGCCCGCGCACCGGATCCTCGAACTGAAGGCCGGCTCCTCGGAAGGAGGAATCATGGCTCAACGCGATTTCGACGTCATCGTCCTCGGCGGTGGCGCACCGGGCGAACACACCGCGGCCGCGATCGCCGCGGGTGGCCTGCGGGTCGCCGTCGTCGAGCGGGAACTGCTCGGCGGCGAATGTTCCTACTGGGCGTGCATCCCGTCCAAGACCCTGCTGCGGCCCGGCGAAGCGCTGGCCACCGCCCGCGACGTCCCGGGTGCCCGCGAGGCGATCACCGGCCGAACGGACGCCGCCGCGGCGCTCGCGTGGCGCGACTTCATGGTCTCGTCCTACGACGACGCCGGCGCCGAAAAATGGGCTCACGACGCGGGAATCGAGATCCTGCGCGGCGACGGCCGGCTCGCCGGGCCGCACGCCGTCGCCGTCGGCGGGAAGACCTACACCGCCGACCACGTCGTCGTCGCGACCGGCTCTTCCCCCGTCATCCCGCCCGTGCCCGGCCTCCGCGAACTGCCCGGCCTGTGGACCAACCGCGAAGCGACCGGTGCAAAAGAAATTCCGCGCCGCCTCCTGGTCCTCGGGGCCGGGCCGACCGGGGCCGAGCTGTCCCAGGCGTTCGTGCGTCTCGGCGCCGAGGTCGCGCTCGTCGACGGCGCCGACCACGTCCTGCCCCGCGAACCCCGAGCGCTCGGCGAAGCCGTCGGAGAAGCACTGCGCGCCGACGGTATCGCCCTGCACCTCGGGCAGCACGCCGGCGCCGCGCGGCTCGACGGCGACGAATACGTGCTCGCCCTGCCCGACGGCACCCAGCTGCGCGCCGAACGGCTGCTTGTCGCCACCGGACGGCGGCCACGCGTCGACGACGTCGGCCTTGACACCGTCGGCGTCGAAGCGAACCCGCACGGCATCCCGGTCGACGACCGGATGGCGGCCGGCGACGGCCTCTGGGCCGTCGGCGACGTCACCGGGCAGTGGAACCTGACCCACGTCGGCGAGTACCAGGGCCGGGTCGTGGCCGCGAACATCCTCGGCCGGCCCACGACGGTCAACTACGACGCCATCCCGCGGGTCGTCTTCACCGACCCGCAAGCCGCGGCCGTCGGCGCCGCGGACGGCGCTTTCACCGCGACGGTGCAGCTCTCCGGAGTCCCGCGCACCGCGACCTACACCCGCGCCTACGACACGCGGCCCGGCTTCCTCACCGTCGTCTCCGACGGCGAACGGCTCACCGGCGCGTACGCCGCCGGCCCCGAAGCCGGCGAATGGCTCCAGCAGGCCACCTTGGCCATCCGCGCCCGCGTCCCGCTGCACGTGCTGCTCGACGTCGTCCAGCCGTTCCCGACCTTCTCCGAAGCCTTCCTGCACGTCCTGCGCGATCTCGACCGCCAGGTCCGCAACCCCTCGGGAGACCGATGATGTCCGCCTACCGCGCATTCGAAGTGACCGGAACACGGCAGTTCGCCTTGGTGGAACGCGAAATCCGCGATCCACTGCCGGGCGAAGTGCGCCTGCGCGTCGAGGCCTGCGGCGTCTGCCACAGCGACACCCTCGCCGTCGAAGGACTGCGCGCCGACACGTCGGTGCCCGTCGTGCCCGGCCACGAAATCGTCGGCGTGATCGACGCCGTCGGCCCCGGCGTCACCGCCTGGGCGGCCGGTGACCACGTCGGCGTCGGCTATCTCAACGGGCACTGCGGCCAGTGCGAAAACTGCCGCCGCGGCGACTTCGTCAACTGCACCGACCAGCCCTGGACCGGCACCACCACCGACGGCGGCTACGCCGAAGTCGCCTACGCCCGCGCCACCGGCCTGGTCCGCATCCCCGTCGGCGCGCAGCCCCTGGACGTCGCACCGCTGCTGTGCGCGGGGCTCACGGTGTATCGCGCGCTGCTGACGGCCGACGCGCGCCCCGGGTCGCTGGTGGCCGTGCAGGGCATCGGCGGTCTCGGCCACCTCGGCGTCCAGTACGCCAAGACGCTCGGCTACCGCGTCGCCGCGATCGCCCGCGGCACCGGGAAAGCCGAACTGGCCGTCGAACTCGGCGCCGACGAGTACATCGACAGCACCGCTATCGACCCGGGTCAGGCGCTGACGCGGCTCGGCGGTGCCGCCGCGATCATCGCGACGGCGTCCAGTGGCGCGTCGATGTCCTCGCTCGTGGCCGGGCTCGGTACTCGCGGGCAGCTCCTCGTCGTCGGCGCCGCCCCCGACCCGATCGAAGTCCGCACCCCGGAGCTGATCTTCGGCACCCGCTCGGTGACCGGCGCGCTCACCGGTTCTTCGATCGAGAACGAGGACAGTCTCCGGCTGGCCCACGACCGCGGAATCCGCAGCCGCAATGAGATCATGCCGCTGTCCGAGGCGCCCAAGGCGTACGAACGGATGATGTCAGGCGACGCGCGGTTCCGTGTCGTCCTCGACACCCGGGAATGATTCAACCGATTTCTGCGAGACGGTGACGGCGCCTGGTCGCCGGACCCCGGGAAACGAATCCGCAAGTCATTGGGGGTGGTCGCCGGTCCTGTTGTGGATATAGTCGTGAACTGCACTCCAAATGTGGCGTTGAGGCGGTGAGCCATGCGGACGGGACCACTATTGCCGGGCGGCATCCAGCTCGAGCTCGACGGAGACCTGCTGGAGCTGACCGGGGTGTCGAGCAGGGAGCGGCTGATGCGGCCAGGAAGCCGGCAATGACATGGACACCGCGCGCAGCGCACTGATCGTCGCGAGCTCGAACTACACCGATCCGGGACTGCGTCAGCTGCGAGCGCCGGGCAGTGACGCCGAGGCGCTCGCGAGGGTGTTGCGGGATCCCGCGATCGGCGGGTTCGAAGTGCGCACATTGCTCGACGAGCCGGCTCACCACATCACCCTGGCGGTGGAGGAGTTCTTCGCCGACCGCCGCCCGGACGACCTCCTGCTGGTGCACTTCTCCTGTCACGGCGTCAAGGACGAGGAAGGCGAGCTGTACTTCGCCACAAAAGACACCCGGCTGCGGCGTCTCGGCGCGACCGCGGTGGCGGCTGACTTCGTCAACCGGCGCATGAGCCGCAGCCGGTGCAGGCGGATCGTGCTGCTGCTGGACTGCTGCTACGCCGGGGCCTTCGAACGTGGCATGACCGCGCGGGCCGGTGCCGGCATGGAGATCCAGACCCAGTTCGGCGGTCGCGGCCGGGCGGTGATCACCGGGTCCAGCGCGATGGAGTACGCCTTCGAAGGCGAAGAACTGACCGACGCCCAGCAGACGCAACCGTCGGTGTTCACCGGCGCCCTGGTGACCGGGCTGTCGACCGGCGAGGCCGACCGGGACCAGGACGGCATGGTCGCGCTCGACGAGCTGTACGACTACGTCTACGACGCCGTCCGGGCGACAACCCCCAATCAGACACCGGGCAAGTGGTTGTTCGGGGTACACGGCGACCTGTACATCGCCCGCCGCGCCCAACCGGTCACCACACCCGCGCCACTGCCGGCCGAGTTGCACGACGCGGCCGACAGCCCGTTCGCCTCCATCCGAGAGGCAGCGGTGCGCGAGCTGACACGCCTGCTGCACGGTCGTCACGCCGGGCTGGCACTTGCCGCGCGACAGACCCTGGAACGCCTCATCGACGACGACAGCCGCACCGTGGCCACCGCCGCTGCCGCGGCGATCAGCAGCTCGCCGACCGGCCGCGCGGCACCCACCCCGCCGGCTGTCCCTGCCCCGCAACCCGACGTCCGCCATCTCCCCGCGACGTCCGATACCGCAGCACAGTTCGACGCGTCGACCGGCACCGAACCTGCCGTGCCGGTCAACGAGAGCGATCCACACCCGAAACCGGAAACCACGACGAAACCACGCCAACCCACCACCGCATCGGACACCGGGCCGCAGGCGACGGTGTGGGCCGACCGCGGTCTGCTGACGGCCGGATGCCTGGAGATCGTCGGCGCGGTGCTGTCGCTGCTCAGCATGTTCCCGTACTACGTCGGGAGTTTTCACATTGTGGACGAGGCGAGGTTCACCTGGAACACGGTGATCGCCACCGCCGCGGCCGTGATCGCGGGTGTACTGCTCCTCGCGCCGGGCACGAGACGACTGGCCGGGTCCGGGTTTCTCCTCGGCAGCGGCGCGCTCGCACTCAATGCCATCATCGTCGGCATCACGCTGAACGCCTCTCAGCACTACGGCGTCCCTGGCACAGGGATGTGGCTCGACGTCACCTCCGGGGCGGTTCGCGTGCTCGCCATCGTCATCGTCGTGGTGTGCATGGTGGGTTCGAGCTCGCTTCGCCTCACACGTCGACCCGCGCCGTACTCATGGCTCACCGCGCTCGCCGGCGTCGTCGGCGCGGTCGCGCTCTACATCGAGCAACAAGGCGAAGAATGGTTCGTACCCGAGGTGGACACGGCCACCGTCACCTGGACAAGCGTCGCCGCTGCCGCCATCCCCCTGCTCGCGGCGATGATCCAGCCCCACCGCTTCGCCATCGCCCTCCTCGCGGGGTGGCTCGCCACCGGCTTGGGCATCCTCGCCTTCAACTCCATGACCGGCGTCACCGTCTTCGCCGCCACCCTCGGAGCGCTCGCGATCGCCCTCGCCCTCCTCATCCACGCCGAACGCCGATCACGCCACTCGACACCTGCGGGTGCAGCCCTCTGACAACCGGGTCTCCCGACGAAGTCCTGCGGTCTCTGTCGAACGGACCGGGGTGCTCCGGGAGACGGTTCCCGGCCGGATCGGCTTCACCCATCGCGTGCTGCGCGAATACCTCGCCGCCCGCGCGATGGTCGGCAACGACACCACGGAGCTGCTGCCCGAGTTCGCGCACCTCGACCGCTGGCGTGAGGTCGCGGACCTGGCCCGGGCACTTCGCCCGGCGGACGAACACACCGCCCCGCCGGCCGGGGACAAGCCGGAAGCGAGACCGCCGGCTGGTCATGCTCGTCGACATCGAGGATACTCGGCGCCGGAGCGCGCCATCAGTCACCAGCTCGCGATCCGCAGCGGTATGTACGAGGTGCTGCGCGAAGCGATCGACGACTGCGGCGTGAGTTGGGAGCGATGCCGCAGCTGGGACCTCGGCGACGGCATGCTCGTCGTCTTCCCGCCGGATGCGAACGAGCCCCGTGCGGTGACCGAGTTGCCACCCCGCTTGGCGGACATCCTGGTCCGACACAACTCGATCAGGTCGGACAGCTCGCGAACCGCGGCCACGACGTCGACGGCCACGTCCATCGCCGCGCCCGACTCCAGCCCGGAGACGTGCTCCAGCAGGCCTCGGGTGGCCTTGAATCCGGCGACGGCCAGGACCGCGTCCATCTGCCGGGCCGCCGCCGGCGGGTGCCGGGCTGCGCGGGAGGCGCAGCGTCCTGGTGATGATCGTCCTTGCGTGCATCGTCACGTCCTTCGCTGATCAGGTGTCCAAGGCCCGCGCGGAGGCGTAGCCGTGTGCCACCCCGCTCGGGCGGATGCGCGTACTCGCTCTGGTTGGCGTCGTGGCCGGCAACCCGTTCCGCGAAGCGGGGTTGCCGGCCGAGCGCGCAGTCAGCGACGCTGCGCGCGGCCGCCGTCGAGCGGCGGCACGTCGGATCTGCACAGCGGAGCGGGACATCGGCGGAGACCCACCCGGGAGTCGAACCCGGTGTTCATCACGGCTTTGCAGGCCGCGCCACGAACCGTCGTGAAGTGGGTCGAACAGCTCCGGCGCGTCCCCCGAGACTTGCGCGTTGTCCCCGGCTCCACAAGGGACGCTGGGCGCGACGCAGCTCCCCCGCCAGGACTCGAACCTGGTGCCTCCCGATCAACAGTCGGGTGCGCAGCCTGTTGCGCCTCGAGGGAATGAACGTGGTGCCCCCAGCAGGAGTCGAACCCCGAACCTGCCGATCAAGAGTCGGCGGCTCTGACCAATCGAGCCAACGACCCAGGTCACCGCCGCAGTGCGGGCGGCGGCGTGGCGGAGGATGCAGGACGCCGACCACCGTTTTCGAGACGGATGCCTTTCCGGGCTCGGCCAATCCTCCCTGCACGGCAACGGTTTCCCGTTGTCGTGGTGGTCGAGGTGTCAGGAGTCGAACCTGATCCGTCGCTTCATCAGAGCGCTGCACAGACCGCCATGCTCCACCTCGTTCTCGTGCGCGGAGGGCGCGCGATTCGAACGCGCGCCGGGACCTCGGCCCCGGACCGCGGGGTAGCAACCCGGTGCCTTGCCTGGCTCGGCCAGCCCTCCAAAATGTGCCCCCGGCGAGTCGAACCTGCATGCCCGCCGACGCGGGCGCGCGGGTTTGAGCCGCGTGCGTCTGCCAGTTCCGCCACAGGGGCGCTGCTGCCCGTCGAGGGTTCGAACCTCGGTCTCCGCGATCAGAGCGCGGTGTCCGTGCCAACTGGACCAACGGGCATCGGGGTTGTGTCGTCGGCTCCCGGTCCAGGGATCGAACCTGGGCTGGCGGATCCAAAGTCCGTCGTGCTGCCGATTACACCAACCGGGAATGTGGTGCCCCTACCAGGATTTGAACCTGGACTGGACGCGTTCTGAGCGCGTTGCCTCTGCCGTTGGGCTACAGGGGCGTCGTCGCACCCGGCCGCGACGGCGACCGGATACGACCACGAGCCTCCTCCGGGACTCGAACCCGGTTCTCCCGTTTACGAGACGGGTGCTCTCTCCTGCTGAGCTGAAGAGGCGTGGTGGTGGTGAACGTGCGGCTCCGGGGAGTCGAACCCCGACTGGGCTGGTTCTCGACCAGGTGCCTCTGCCAGTTGGGCTAGAGCCGCGAGACAGGAAGCGCGTGCGGGGATCGAACCCGCGTCTTCGGCGTGAGAAGCCGGTGTCCGTGCCAACTGGACCAACGCGCCAGGGAAAGCCGCCTTCACGGGCGGCGATCGTGGTCGGGTACCCGCGAGTCGAACGCGGTGACTCCTGATCCCAAATCAGGTGGGGTCGCCAGTGCCCCTCGCACCCGTTGATCGCCGTGACGCAGCGGCTGCGTTTGTCACGGCGTTCGTGTTCGGTGGCCCGGCTTGGGGCTGTCGAACCTGCGCTCACGACGGGACTCGAACCCGCGATCGACTCCTGGACAGGGAGTTGCCGTTGCCGCTGGGCCACGTGAGCTTGAACCTGCCGACGTGCTCGTTGAGCGCCTCGGCCAGTACCCCTACCAGGACTTGAACCTGGCACCTCCGCGTTCGTAGCGCGGCGCTCTGTCCAGCTGAGCTACAGGGGCAAATTCTCGGTGCGTAGCCGATCCGGGTATCGATCCCGGTCCTTCGCCTTGAAAGGGCGGTGACCTAGCCAGCAGTCCCATCGGCCTTGACCGGCATTGCGCTGCTGCCGGTGTTGTGCGAGCGGCCGGAGGGCATCGAACCCTCTGCTTCGGTTTGGAAGACCGACGTGTCCGCCGAGTTCACCACGACCGCAGAACGCGCCCGGCCGTGATGACCGTCGCGCAGGCGCCCCCAGCAGGACTCGAACCTGCGCGCGTCGGCATAGGAGGCCGCTGCTCTGTCCGCTGAGCTACGGGGGCGTGGGTGGTGGAGGAGGGAGTCGAACCCCCTGTGCCGCTCGGGCGTCCGGTTTACAGCCGGGTGGGGCTCCGCTGCCCCGTCTCCACCGGCTGGGTCCGGCCGTCGGTGGACGGCCGGACCCGGTGCTCGCCCTGGCCGCGTGCGAGGCGGCGATGACGAGCATGGGGAAATGTCTGCTCCGCTGTGTAGATGTCAAAGATCTGCGCCACCCGAAAGGAATAGGGCAGCGTCAAGCACCGGCGGAGGGTGTCGAACCCCCTGCGAACGGTTTTGGAGACCGCCGCACTACCGAAGCTCGCCGATAGGAGAGAATTGTTTTCGAGTACGCGAAATAGAGAAAGCCGCCCGGATCGGTTTCCCGATGGGCGGCTCCCTTGACATGACGAGTCCTACGTCATGGTGGGGAGCCTACGCCACTCAGAAGGTCCTGTTCCTGCTGAGAGAAGGGCTTCCGGTGGTCGTTCGACGGGCACGCGACAGCGATCGCGGCGGCCGGATACTGGCGCTGCGTCCCCCGCTCCCACATGTTCGTCATGACCACTCCTTCGTTGCTGGCGTGCTTCCATCATCGCCCAGACGGGCGTTCGACGTCAATCCTATTATCAGAAGAAGTATCCCGCCGCATCTTGCTCCCCGGAGGGGACACGTTTTCAGAGCGATCGGCGCTGTATGAGGTCATCCGCCACATCCAGTTCGGGGATCCCGGGAGCTACATTCCGGGGAACAGACCTCCCGGCTCGCTGGGCAGCGCATCGCGGAAGCCTTGTTCCAAGGCCGCCGTGAGTTCTCTGCTCTCCGTGACTCCGCGCGTCCCCGTCGCCCGATCGTGTCCATCAGCGTGACCGCGTCGTCGTAGCTCGACGGCAACAGCCTGGAGTCGATGCCCATCAGAGACCAGATGTGGAAGCAGTCTTCGCGGCCGCGATCCGACGGGCGGACGAACAGCCGCCTCATGTCCTCCGGCAGGCAAACGGACAACGTACCCACGGTCGCGGCCAGGTCCTCCTGGTTCGCGGGCAGGTCTTCCGCTCCGACGGCGCGACGCCGCCCTGTCGGCCAAAGTGGCCGGGGACAGCACCGCGCTGCGGGCGAGCGATCCGCCCTTGGCTGCGCAGCTCGGCCTCGCCGCCTACCGGCTGGCTCCGGCTGCCCAGGCCCGCGGTGCCCTGCTGAGCACGTTCGCGACGCCCTATTCGACGCGCCTGCCCGGTCACACCGGCGCGGTGTGTACGCCGCCGTCTTCCACCCGGTGGCCGGCTGCTCGCCACCGCCGGTACCGACGCCACGACGAGGTTGTGGGACACCGCGGACCCGCACCACCCGCGCGTGGCCGGCACGATCGGCGATCCGGCGAACAGCGGGGTCCTCGCCACCGCATTCTGTCCGGACGGCACCGTGCTGGCCGCCGCCGGCGCCGACGGCGGGATCCGGCTGTGGAACGTCACCGATCCTGCGCGACCGCGGCTGGCTCTCGTACTCAGTGGCCATTTCGGTGGGGTGCGCCGGATCGCCTTCCGCGCCGACGGCGGGCTCCTCACCTCGGCGGGAACCGATGACACCGTGCGCCTGTGAGACCCCGGATCCGGCGCCGCGGTCGCCACGCTCACCGGCCACACCGAGACCGTCTACTCGGTGGCGTTCGGCCCCGACGGGCGCACCCTCGCCAGCGCGGGCCGGGACACCACCGCCCGGCTCTGGGACACCGACGAAGAGGCGGTCGCCGACCGGATCTGCGCCGTCACCCAGCCGCGGGTCACGGAGGCACAGGGGGCGAATTACCTGCCCGGCATCCCGTACACTCCGCCCTGTTCCTGATCCGACGGTGCCGGGAGCCGTCAGTACGGGACGGCGATGTCGGTGGCGCTGGTGGTCTCGTAGACCACGCCGGCCTTCGTGGCGTAATGGGTGCAGGCGACGTGGACCGTGCGCAACACGGCGCCGTTGGGGATCCAGGGCGTCTCGAAGTGGACGTCGACGAGTGCGCCGCCGTTCTCGGAGTCGTAGTCGCCCGTGACGGCGCCGGTCTGAGCAGTGGCAGTGCACCGGACGTTGATGTAGTCGGCGTCGCGCCGGTCGTTGTCCTGGGTGGCGAAGCGCGAGTAGCCGCGGATCTTCACCCGACGGCTGGTCCCGTCGCTTTCGGTGCCCTCGGTCTGGATCACGCCCTGCAGGACGTAGGCGGCCGTCGTACCGCCTCCGGAGCCGCCGCCGGTCCCGGGGTCCTCCGGGGTCGGCTCACTGATGCCCGGCAACTGATAGGGGTCCGCCTGGGCGGAGGCGACAGTCCCCAGCGAAAACGCGGCGACGGCGAAAGCGGTGAAGACTCGATTGCGCGATGAGCTCATGCCCGAAGCATTACCGCCACTTCCGAAATTCGCCACAAATTCCTGTGGACGCCCCGGAAGTTGGTACGTTCGGCCCAGACTTCGCCTGCTCACGCAGTACTATTCCGGTAAAATTACCCACATTTCCAAGAGGAACCCTCACAGGATCACCGAGGGAATACCGGCGACTATTGCACCACGGGATAAATACCGTCATCCGGCCACCGCGAACCGCCCGAATGCCCGCCGCTCTCTTTATGCGCTCACCCGAGGGGTGTTTTGACAAATCGAGAGTCATTCGTGTCGGTAAAAAACCGTTATCGGAAGATCCGGCGCGCGTTCACCCGCGGCCGCGGACCGCGCCTTGACCTCAAGGGTCCTTGTCGCCGTCGAGTACACCGCGGTGGCGTTGCTCGAGAAGACCCCGGTGTCGGATGGTGACGACGTCCTGGTCGTGCCCGGGGTCGGCGGGCTCGGCAGCCTGCTGGTGCAGCTGGCCCGCGACGTGGGGGCGATGGTGATCGCCGGGGTGCGCGGGCCGGAGAAGCTCGCGCTCGCGCGAGACCTGGGGGTGCGGGCCGTCGACTACGCGGACCCGGACTGGGCCGGGCGGCTGCCCGGGCTGGACGTGGTGTTCGACGGGGTCGGCGGCCCGGCCGGCTCGGCCGCGCTGGCCCGGCTGCGCGACGGCGGCCGGTTCTCCGGCTACGGCATGAGCAGCGGCGCGCCGACCGCCCTCACCGACGCGGACCGCCGCCGGCTCACGGTGGCGGATATGTCCCAGCTCCCGAAGTTCTGGCCGGACACCCCGCGCCGCATCCGGCACGTGCTGACGGAGACCGCGGCAGGCCGGCTGCGGCCGGTCATCACCCGGATTTACCCGCTGCGCGAGGCCGCCGCCGCGCACGATGACTTCGAACAACGCCGGGTGACCGGCAAGCTCCTGCTCCGCCCCTGACGCCGCTGCTCAGGTCATGAACGACCCGTTCAGGTCGCCGGACGCCATAAAAGAGCCGTTCACGACGTCGGTACCGGGGTGAGCGCGGGCCCGTTCTACGATCGCCCGCGGAGGTGGGGCGTGGAGCCGTTGGGTCCGGGTGAGCCGGCGCAGGTGGGGCGGTACCGGCTGCTCGCCGCGGTCGGCGAGGGCGGGATGGGGCGCGTGCTGCTCGGGGTCGCTCCCGACGGCAGGCTGGCCGCCGTCAAGCAGGTCCACCGCGGCTTCGCGCACGATCCCGGGTTCCGCGAACGGTTCCGCCGCGAGGTCGAGGTCTCCCGGCTGGTCTCGGGCGCCTACACCGCGGCGGTGATGGACGCCGACCCGCACGCGCCGACGCCGTGGCTCGCCTCGGTGTTCGTCGCGGGTCCTTCGCTGCAGGAAGCCGTCGATGCGACCGGGCCGCTGCCGCCACCCGCGGTGCGGCACCTGGCCGCCGGGCTGGCGTCCGCGCTGACCGGCATCCACCGGGCCGGGCTCGTGCACCGGGACCTCAAGCCGGGCAACGTCCTGCTCGCCGACGACGGCCCGCGCGTCATCGACTTCGGCATCGCCCGCGCCGCCGAAGGCAGCACCGACCTGACCCACACCGGGGTCATCCTCGGTTCGCCGGCGTTCATGTCGCCGGAGCAGGCGGACGGGCGGCCGCTGACCCCGGCGAGCGACGTCTTCTCCCTCGGCGCGCTCCTCGTCCTCGCGGCCACCGGACGCAGTCCGTTCGCCGGGGCGTCGGCTCCGCAGTCGCTGTACAACGTCGTCCACACGCACCCGGACCTGCGGGTCCTCCCACCCGAGATCCGCGCCCTCGCCGAACCGTGCCTCGCGAAGGACCCGGCCCGGCGGCCGACGCCGGCGCAGCTGCTCGAGCTCCTCGGGCCGCTGCCGCCGGTCCAGCGGCCGTGGCCGCCCGCCGTGCACGCGCTGATCGGCCGCCACCGGGCCGAGGTGGCGGCCGTCGTGGCCAAGCCGCCGAAGCCGCGGCGGCGGGGCCGGCGGATCGTGCTCGCCGCCGCGGCCGCCACGGTCGTCGTGGCCGGCACGATCACCGCGGTCACCCTGCTGAACGGTGACGGGGGCGCGACCGCCGCCCCGGCGAGCAGCCCGGCCCCGCCCCCGGTGACGACGACGTCCGCGCCGAACCCGGATCCGCTCGGCCCGGACAAGCTGCGCGGCGCCGACCCGTGCCAGGTGCTGCCGTCGGTCCCCGGGCTCGGGAAGCTCACCCCGCAGGGCGAGGTCCACTTCTTCTCCTGCACCTTCCAAACCGCGCAACGGCAGTGGATGCAGCTGACGATCGGGGGCCCGTCGGCCGCCAAGGGCACGCCCGCCGGGGAGCTCGACGGCCTGCCGCTCAGCCTCGACAACAACAGCAGCGGCTGCACGGCCTCGGTGCCGGTCGTGGACCGCCCGGCCGCCACCATCGGCGTCGAAGCCGGCGACATCGGGGTGGGAAAGTTCGCCCAGCCGTGCAACGCGGCGAAGACCGCGCTCACCGAAACGCTGAACCGCCTGCGCGCCGGGAGCGTTTCCGCTGCGCCGCCGGGAAGTCTCGCGCCGGTCGACCCCTGCGGCCTCGTCGCCACCGCGACCGCGCAGCGGATCGCCGGCCCGATCACCAAGGTGGAACCCCGTGGGCTGCACGAGTGCCGCTGGACGGCCGGCGGCGAGATCAGCGTGAACCTCGAACGAGGGCGCCCGCCCGTCGCGGCGAAGGACAACTCCTACGACAAGGCCGGCACCGTCGACCTCGGCGGGCTCACCGCGTACTTCACCGCCGACCAGATCAACCCCGCGACGGTCAACTGCACCGTGACCTGGCCGCACCGGCCGGCCGGCGAACAAGGCTCGGAGAACGTCATCGTCCAGTACACCACTTCCGCCAGCACGCTCACCGTCGACGAAACCTGCCGCCAGGTCCAGGACTTCGCCAAGGCGGCCCGGCCCGGGCTGCCGAAGCCGTGAAGCCGCTGGAGCCGGGCGAGCCCCGGCAGGCCGGGAAGTACCGCCTCGTGGCCGCGCTCGGCGAGGGCGGCATGGGCCGCGTCCTGCTCGGCGTCGCCCCGGACGGCCGGCTGGTCGCGCTCAAGCAGGTGCACGCGGAGTTCGCGCGCGACGCCCGCTTCCGCAGCCGGTTCCGACAGGAAGTGCTGGCGTCGCAACGGGTTTCGGGAGCGTTCACGGCGGCGGTCATGGACGCCGACGCCGACGCCGAAACACCGTGGCTCGCTTCGGTGTTCGTCACCGGACCGTCCCTGAAGGAAGCCGTCGAAGCGACCGGACCGCTGCCGGTCGAGGCGGTGCGACGGCTCGCCGTCGGCCTGGCGACCGCGCTGATCGAGATCCACCGGGTCGGGCTGATCCACCGCGACCTCAAGCCCGGCAACGTGCTGCTGACCGGGGACGGGCCGCGGGTGATCGACTTCGGCATCGCCCGCGCCACCGAAGGCGGCGCCGACCTCACCGGCACCGGCGGCATCGTCGGCTCCCCCGCGTTCATGTCCCCCGAGCAGGCCGAAAGCCGCCCGCTGACCCCGGCGAGCGACGTCTTCTCCCTCGGCGGCCTGCTGGTGATGGCGGCGACCGGCCGCGGCCCGTTCCCCGGCTCGACGACCGCGCAGCTGCTCTACAACGTCGTGCACGCCGTCCCCGACCTGACCGGGCTGCCGCCCGAGATCCGGACCCTCGTCGAGCCGTGCCTGGCCAAGGACCCGGCCCGCCGGCCGTCGCCGCAGCGGATCCTCGACTTCCTCGGTCCGGTGGCGCCCGGGACGCGGCCGTGGCCGGACACGGTGCACCGGCTGATCGAAGCGCAGGACACCGCGGTCCGCACCGCGCTGTCCTGGCCGGCGCCCGTGCCACTGCCCCCGCCGCCCCGCCGTCGCCGCTGGTTCCCGGTCGTGACCGCGCTGGCCGCCGTCGCCGCACTCGCCGTGGGCAGCCTGGTGGCGGTGCTGGCGACGAGGGCCGGCGCGGATCCGCCGACCGCGGGCGCGAACCTCGATCCGACCAGCCTGGAAACGCTGCGGCGCACGGATCCGTGCAAGGTGCTGAACGACGTCCGCGTCCAGGACGCGGGCAAGTTGAGCGCCGTCCCGGACTCGGGGTACTTCGACCGCTGCGAATACCGGACGAAGTCCGGCGAAAAGATCTCGATCAAGCTCGGCGACGAGATCTACGTCGAGGGCGGCAGGCCGGCCGAGGACCTCGACGGCCGGCCGGTGCTGTTCACCGAGATCAGCGGCAGCACGTGCGACGCCAGCGTCCAGGTTCCCGCGCAGCCGCAACTGGGCGTGACGGCGCTGGCCGAGACGTGCGGCCTGGCGAAGACCACCCTCGCCAAAGTCCTCGAGCGCGTCCGCGGCGGCGCCGGGTACGACCTGCCGCCCGGCACGCTGCTCGCGTCGGACCCGTGCACGGTGCTCGACAAGACCGCGGTGGCGCCCGTGCTCGGCCCGGTCCGCGAGGTCAAGCTCAACCGGCTGCGCGAGTGCGAGTGGACGGCGGCGACATCCCTGCGGCTGACCTTCGACAAGGGGTATTCCAGCGTGCCGGACGACGGGAGCCCGGTCGACCTCGGCGGCGTCACCGGCACGCGCCACCCGACCGGCGACAGCTGCGCGGTGTCGTGGAACCACCGCCAGTTCGACGCGAAGCGCACGGAACACATCCGGATCTTCGCCTCGAAAACCGGCGGTGGCGCGTGCGACACGGCGGTGGCGTTCGGCAAGGCCCTGGTGGGGAAACTGCCGAAGGCTTGACCCAGCCGGCCACCCGCAGCCCGCCCGGCTGGCCCGGAGATTTGGCGAAAGACAGACGTTCGACGGGATGACCGTCGAGCAGCCTGGGGCATGAACAAGCTATGTAAGGTCGTCATGGCCTGCCGTATAGGGCGTTATACAGTTAAGAGGGACAGGATCACCCCCCGCCCGGCCGCTCGACGACTTTCCGGACACTTCAGGCAACGCCGTGGATGCCGGTCCGCGACGCTATACGGTGAGCTCCATGCACGTGACGCCTCCGCCTCCTCATGTCACTCGCCCGGTCGTCGAGCCTGTCTGGTGGCAGGTGTTCGGGCCTGGGTTCGCCGCCCTGATCGGGTTGTTCATGCTGACCGTCGTCTACCGGTTCGACGGCGTGTCGGCCCTCCAGATCGCCCTCGGCTTGTCCGGTCAGAGCGTGCTGATGATCGTGCTGGTCCCCTACTTGGTCGCCGCGGCCCTCACCGTGCCCGTCGGGCTCCTGCTCGGCGCCCGCTTTCCCACGGCCGTGACCATCCCCGCGACCGGCTTCCTGTTCCTCGGCGTCCTGCTGGCCGCCTTCACCCCGGGCAGCGGACTCCTGCTGATCGGGCGCGCCTTGTCCGGGCTCGGCACGGGTGCGGCCGCCGGTGCGGCCGCCGCGCTGATCCAGAAACTCCGCCGTCGACGCGGTCTCGTCGCCGGTGTGGCCGCCGCGCTCGGCGTGCTCGCCCTGCTGCTCGCGCCGGTCATCGGCCAGCTGATCTCCGAAGCGCTGGGGTTCCGGGTGATCCATCTCGCCGCGATCCCGTTCCTGCTCGTCGCGCTCATCGTCAGCACGGTCCTCGGCCTCGTCAAGCTCACCGCGGCCAAACGCCAGGTTCTGCCCCACGGCGTGCCGTACCCGCCCGCCGGGTTCACCGGCGGCGAGCACGAGAGCACCCTCGAGTTGGGCCGGTGAGGGTTGTTCCGCGGCCGGGTGGCCCGCCGCGCGGCCGCGGCCGGTGAAGAGGGCGATGTCTGGCTGGCGCAGTTCCGATCCGGGGTTGCTGCGCTGAGCCCGGCGCAGGTGGCGTCCGCGTCCGCCACCTCCAAGGCCTCGCTTCGGTGACGGTCCGGTCGTGGCCCCGGACCAAGCCATCGGTACGGCGGAAGCACGGCAGAAGTGAATTCTGCCCGCCCAGGCGACGCCGAGGCGGTGAGCGCCGCGACCGCCGTTCCCGGGGGCAGCCGGAGCGAACGAGGCGGCTCCGGCGGCCTTTTCCCATCGTCCTCAGTGGACCGTCGCGATGGTGACCGAGACCACACGTGCGAGACCGTCCGCCGCACCAATGAATAGCCGGGCAGCTTGATCACTGCCTACGATCGATGTGAACCACCAACGTAGCGCGGAGAAGTGCTTCGTCACCGGTTCACCCACCGCGGACAGCCGCTTCCTGCCCGGCTGCCGGACCGGCCCGGCCAGGACCGGGTCACGCGGAATCACCCTCAGGAAAGAGATGGCCATGCAACGCATCTGCCTGACCGTGCCGACGAACCGCGAGTGCACCGCCACCCTCGCGGAGGTCGTCGCGGAGGCGGCCTACGCCGCGGCGACCTTTCCCTCCGTCGAGGTTCACCTGCTGGTGCTGGACTCCTCGGCCCACTTCGAGGCACACGCCCGCGTGCTCGGCACGGCGCGGAACGTCCGGCACCTCGACGACGAAGCGCAGCGGGATTTCCTGCGCCGCGTGATCAGCCGATCCGGTGTCACCAAACCGGATTTCGTCCTGGATCTCGTCCTCCCGGCCGCGCTTTCGTACGGCGCGTGCACGAACCGGGCGTTCCTGATCGCGGCCGCGCTGGGGTGCGATTC
>NZ_JBHVXZ010000171.1:0-16408 GCF_042881395.1 Amycolatopsis sp. NPDC058278
CTGGCGCAACCGCCACTGCCACCCCAAACGCCACTTCGCCGTCAACTCCAAGATCCGCCGCCCCGATTACCTACCCAACGTTGCTTGATGAAGCACTAGCTCGAATCGATCTCCTTGAGTCCATCAACATTAGTCCCGGTTCGGCGACCTGGAACATAGCTCAGTTCGACCGCGTGGTCTGGTGGGATCGTGCGAACCGCCGGTTCATCCCCGTCCGCGCCTGCGCAACGCGCCCCGTCCGCCCCTGGATCTACGCCCCCCGCTGGCGACGACCAGCACCAGGTGGAACTTGCTGGCCGAGCTCACCAGCACCTGGAGGCCGGCACCCTGCGGGTCAACCACCAGTCCATTCGCCCCCCCCGACCCGCCGTAGTTGGAGGGGCAGCGAGGTGCTCCTGTTGTCGCTTCGTCGGATGGCACGCTTATCGGCTACTTCAGACTGGCGGTACGACCGGTGCCGGGCCAGGCTCGGTCGAGGTGCTCGGCGGGTCGCTCTCTTTTCGGCTGCCCACGGTGGTTGAGTGTGGCTCTCTTTTGGCGTGTGTCTCCGCCGGGCACCGGGCGAGGTTGTGGCTCAAGAGGGGTCTGCCCGGCTCGAAGTAGCGTTGCCCTCCTCGCTGTCCCTGTTGCCGGTGAGGAGGACAGCGAAATTGAGTCCGGTTGTTATTGGCATGGATCCGCACAAACGATCCGCCATAATCGAAATACTCGATCGAGCGGAGCGTGTTCTCGGTCAGGGTCGGTTCCCAGGAATCGCCCGGGTACCGCGAAATGCTCGCGCAGGGCCGACGGTATCCGGCTCGGATATGGGCGGTGGAGGGCTGCAACGGAATTGGTGAGCACCTGGCGCAGCGGCTGGTCGTCGACGGCCCGACCGTGCTGGACGTGCCGGCGAAGCTGTCCGCGCGGGCGCGGTGTTCTCCACCGGGCAAGGCCGCAAGACCGACGCCCACTCGGTCGCGGTGGTGGCGCTGCGCACGCCAAGGAATCAGCTCCAGTAGTAGTCGGTGCAGGCGGCTGACCGCGGCGGTACGGGCGGTACCGAGTTCGCGTCCGGGACACCAAACGCGCTACAGCGGCGAGCCCGGGAGGACACTCGGGGGCGACTCTGACATCCAGCGCGGCCGACCCAACCCCAACGATCGACTCTTCGGACAAGTCACTTCCCGGACCGCCACCAGCAAGCCTACCCCCTGCAGCAGCGACCCTCTTGACATAGAGGGGTGCCAATAGCGGATGTTCGATCGCCGATGCCGAGATTCCGGGCTGGAGACTTCACCAGGACGGAGAAGTGTGTGTGGCGCGTCGAGTCCTTCCGGGGTGAAGGCGATGCCGGTGACAGCCTCACTCAGCGCGAGCAGCCACGGAGTGGCGTTGCCCGCTAGTGCTGCGAGCGAGGTGGTGTAAGAGGCAAGGGGGGCCGGGACGTCGCCTTCACCTGGGTGCCGCCCTGCGTGCCTGGCGGGACCGGGTGGATCCCGCGAGCAGGGAGCGGAGCGGTGGGTCTGAAGCTGGGCGTGCCAAGGCCGCCGGCGAACTCCTCCGGCGTCAGGCGTCGAGATCGAAACCCGTGACGTACCAGGCTCTCTCGCGCTTCTCCACCTTCAAACTCAGACTGAACGAGCCGACGTCCCCGCTGGCGCCGATGAGCTCGAGACTGCGCAACGTACGACCGTCGAGCTTGACCGCCGTGTCCGGCACCGTGACCTTGTCGCCTGTCGCCTTCACGGTGCCGACCTCGACCTTTCCCGCGGGCGGCAGCTTGACGCCCGGCTTCGCCCACGCCTCGCGCAGCGACTTGGCGCTCGTCAGGGCTTGGGGCTTCCTGCACAAGGACTCGGCGTCCTGACCCGCGGGCAGCGCCGGAGCGCTGGACAGGCACGCCTCCGTGTACTGCGCCTGCAGGATCTGGGTGACCCACCGCTCGACGGCGCGGCCGGGGGTCTCGGCGCCGGAAGCGGCCGCTGCCGAAGACGTCGCGGCCGGGACGTCCGCCACCGAGGTGGGCGGGCCGGTCGTGGCCGCGTTCGCCGACCCGGCAACGCGAGCCGGACCACACGCCGCCACGAGCAGGACCATCGGTGGCACCAGCGGGAAAAGCCACCGCGCCGCCGGTCGTCGAGCGGTCCGCGTCATGGCGATCGTTCTACCGGACAAGAATCTCTCCTCGGTCAGCCGGTATGCCGGCTTCCAGCTTCGTGGGCGGGATCTTCGTGCCCGGCGACCGGTGACGTCAACCAGTGCCGGCAACGTCTGCCCCTTCGGCCACTTTTCCGATGTCGGCAACGAGCTTCTCGCCGGACCGGACCAATCACGAGACATGATCGCCACCGAGCCTTGACTCCACGCCGAGCCGGGGACTGTGCTGGTATCGCGCACGTTCGACTCGTCGCCGACCTGCGGAGCTCCACCTCCTCCCGCCGAGTCCGAAGGAGCCTCCCATGCCCCGCCGCCTTCTTCTCCTGCTCTCGGCAGGTTTGCTCGCCACCTCGACGCTCGTGGCGACCGCGGTGCCCGCCGCCGCGGCGACCACCACGATCGCCGTCAACGGCGGCGAAACCGGCCGCACCTTCGACGGCGTCGGCGCGATCAGCGGCGGTGGCGGGAACTCCCGGCTGCTGATCGACTACCCACCCGCGCAACGGGCGCAGCTGCTGGATTACCTGTTCAAACCGGGTTACGGCGCCGCCGTGCAGCTGCTGAAACTCGAGATCGGCGGGGACGCGAACTCCACCGACGGCGCCGAGCCGAGCCACCAGCACGTGCGCGGCGAAATCGACTGCAACGCCGGCTACGAGTTCTGGCTCGGCGAACAAGCCGTCGCCCGCAACCCGGAGATCAAGCTGGTGGCGCTGCCCTGGGCGGCGCCGGGCTGGATCGGCGGCGGGAACTTCTGGTCCCAGGACATGATCGACTACGACATCTCCTGGCTGGACTGCGCCAAGCGGCACGGCCTGACCATCAGCTACCTCGGCGGCTGGAACGAACGCGGCCACGACAAGACCTGGTACGAGAACCTGCGCTCGGCGCTGAACTCCCGCGGCTACGGCTCCGTGCAGATCGTCGGTGACGACACCGGCTGGAACACCGCCGACGACATGCTGGCCGACAGCCGGTTCAACGCCGCCGTCGGCGTCGTCGGCTCCCACTACCCGTGCGGCTACCTCTCGGAGGCGACCACCTGCGGATCGTCCGCGAACGCCGTCGCCACCGGGAAGCCGTTGTGGGCCAGCGAGTTCGGCTCCCAGGACTTCAACACCGGTTCGGCCGCCTACATCCGCACCATCACCCGGGGCTACCTCGACGGGCAGATGACCGGGTTCATGAACTGGCCGCTGGTGGCCGCGCTGTATTCGAACCTGCCCTACAGCACGGTCGGCCTGGCCACCGCGAACACGCCGTGGTCCGGCGCCTACCAGCTCGGGAAGAACCTGTGGGCCAACGCGCAGGTGGCCCAGTTCACCAAGCCCGGCTGGAAGTTCCTCACCGGTTCGGCGAGCGGCTACCTCGGCGGCAACCGCGCCAACGGCAGCTACATCTCGCTGAAGTCCACCAACGGCACCGACTACTCGACCATCTACGAAACCACCGGCGCGACGGCCGCCCAGACCGTCGACGTCACCGTTTCCGGCAACCTCAACGGCGGCACCGCGCACGTCTGGTCCACCGACCTCGGCTCCTCCGACGTCGCCGACCACTTCGTGAAGCAGGCCGACGTCACGCCTTCGTCGGGGAAGTACTCGCTGACCCTGCAACCGAACCGGATCTACACGGTCACCACGACGACCGGACAAGGCAAGGGCACCGCGACGAGCCCGGCGGCCGGCACGTTGAGCCTGCCCTACTCCGACACCTTCGACAGCTACCCCACGCGCAGCGCCGCGAAGTACTTCTCCGACATGCAGGGCTCGTTCGAGGTCCGGCCGTGCGCCGCCGGCCGCGGCGGGCAGTGCCTGCAGCAGGTCGCGCCGATCCGGCCGATCAACTGGCAGGACGACAGCGACGCCTTCACCCTCGTCGGCGATCCGCACTGGAGCAACTACACCGTCAGCACGGACGTCGACATGCGGCAGGCCGGCACGGTGACCCTGCTCGGCCGCGCCAACACGCAGAACCGGCCGCAGAGCCACCAGGCCGCCTACCAGCTACGCATCGCCGACACGGGCGCCTGGTCGATCGCCAAGAACAGCAGCGGTGGCGTGCTCACCACCCTCGCCTCCGGTTCCCGCGCGGCGCTGGGCTTGAACACCTGGCACACGGTCAAGCTGGGCTTCAGCGGCAACCGGATCACCGCCAGCCTCGACGGCGCAACCCTCGGCACGGTCACCGACACGGCGTTCACCGCCGGGCTCGTCGGCGTGGGCGTCGTCGGCTACCAGATGAACCTCTTCGACAACGTCACCGTCACCCCGAACGCCGACGGCGACTTCGGGGGCATCCTCAAAGGCCAGGAGGCAGGGCTGTGCGCCGACGTCCCGGCGGCCAGCCAGGTCAACGGCACCGCCGTCGCCCTGTGGGACTGCACCGGCGGCGGGAACCAGAGCTGGACCGCGACCCCGGACGGGCAGCTGAAGGTCTACGGGACCAAGTGCCTGGCCGGCGGCACGGCCAACGGGGCACCCGTCCAGATCGGCGACTGCGACAACTCCGCCGCGCAGCGGTGGACGGTCGACGCCGACGGCTCGGTCGTCAACTCCGGATCGGGCCGCTGCCTCGACGCGAGCGCGCACGGCACGGCCCCCGGTACCGCACTGGTGCTCTGGGACTGCTACGGGGGTGCCAACCAGAAGTGGGCTCGCGGCGACACCGACGGCATCCTCAAGTCCGCGGAGTCGGGCAAATGCGCCGACGTCCCAGGGGCGAACCAGGCCGACGGCACGGTGCCGGCGCTGTGGGGCTGTAACAACGGCAGCAACCAGGCGTGGACCTCGACGGCGACGAACCAGCTCGAGGTCTTCGACACCAAGTGCCTCGAGACCGCCGACGGTGGAACGGCCGACGGCACCACGGTCCAGATCCACGGCTGCACCGGGGCCGCGACGCAGCAGTGGCGGGTCCAGTCCGGTGGCGCGGTCGTCAACGTCGGGTCCGGCAAGTGCCTCGACGTGCAGGGCCACGGCACGGCCGACGGCACCCCGTTCGTCATCTGGCCGTGCACCGGCGCGGCGAACCAGCGGTGGTCCCGCCGCTGAGCAGGCAGGTCGCGCGGGGGAGTGGTCGTTCCGGGTTGTCCGCCCCCCGCGTGACCTCGGGAGAAACGACTCTTCACAGTCGGGGGTGTAGGTGCGGCCTGAAGCCGCCGGGCTCGAGCAGGCTCCTGGCGATGTAGTGGGGCCGCTGGTGATCGACTCGATGAGCTTGACCATCAGTTCGCGGCCCTTGGCGCTGTAAGCGGCGATCATCCGCTGGTAGATGCCCCAGGTGGCCTCGACCTCGATGCGGGCGTCATCAGCGAACAGCGGGGCGAGTCGGTCCTTCTGTCTGTCGGTGAGCAGCCCGGCACCGGTGTGCAGGGTGCGTTCATAGGTCTTCTTGTCAGAAGTCCGGGAGAGACACTCGTCGTCCTTCGGCGGCGGACCGGCCGATCGCGTCCAGGAGCCGGTGACGTTTGACGGCGTGGGTGAAGTCCGGGGCGGTCGCGGTGCCGTGGGTGAGATCGTTGCGGACCGCCGCGTAGGCGTGCGCCAAAGTGTGAATCGGTGTTCCGGCCAGATGGGGGTAATCGTCGTAGTCGTCGGGCAAGGTCAGCTCCGACAGCCGGGCGCGACCGCGTGAGCCGCGTACCGTGACGGGGCCGAGGTGCGGGTACCCGGTGGCGGCGGTGACTTCGAGGGTTCCCTCAGTGCCGTCGACGAGAAGAGAGAATCCAGGTCCCGACAGCGTTCCGCCGCGGTGATGGGCGGAGAGAACGGCTCCGCCCGGCAACGTGCCCGAGACGGCGATTTGATCCTCCGCTGTCATCGGGACCGTCCGGCCGGTTTGGCCCAAGGGGACGAGCGGTCGCCGGACCGCTGTCGAAGCGACTACGTCTTGCAACTCGCCGACGATCATGGACACCAGATCGATGGCGTGCCCGAAGGCGACGGTGAGCATCGTGGTCCCGAGTGCGCGGTCGAGCGTGTATCGCATGCGCTCGGAGACGGGGGTACCCCACTCGGCCGATGACGCCAGCACTGTCGCGGACAGCACCTTTCCCACGTATCCGCCGGCGACGAGGTCGGCCAGCCAGCGGGTGGTGGGTGATGAACGCCCCTGGAGCCCGATGAAGGTGCGCGTCCCGCGGGCGGCTTGGTGCATTTCCTCGGCCTCGGCCAGATCGACGGCGAACGGCCACTCGCTGAGCACCGGTACGCCTGCCTCCAGCACGGGCAATATCAGCTCGCGATGCCTGGGCACCTTGACCGCGACGACCACCAGGTCGACGGTCTCGTCCTCTGCGAGCTGCTTGACCGATGCGTAGCCGGGCACCCCGAACGCGGCGCCGGCAGCGACCGCCGAGGCTTCGGAACTCGTCGCCAGAGCGGTCAGTTCCATGCCGTCGACGGCCGACAGTGCGGGCAGGTGTGCTCCGGCCGCCCATCCTCCCGACGCGCTCAGGCCCACGATCCCGACACTGGTCGGCCGTCTTCCGGGTTCTGCCATCGCCTTCCTTTCGCTTCCCCTTCGCCAGTTATGGTCTCTCGGTACAGAAGCTGGCCCGGTCCGCTAGCCCGGCCAGGCGAGCAGCGCCGTGGCGGCGATCTCATCGAGTTCGTCGGTCCCCAGGCCGTTCGCGGCCTGGACCGCGATGCCGAATCCCATCGTCATGATGAAACGGGCGAGACGCCTCGGATCGGCGTCCGGCCCGAGGTCGCCTTCGTCGACGGCACGCCGGAAGCGCTCCTCGAGCCGTACGCCCGCATCGTTGCGCCAGTCGACGAGCACATCGTGCGCCGGGCGGCCCTGCTCGCTGAGCGCCAGTGCGCCCTGAACGGACAGGCATCCGGCGGGGGCGCCGGGCGATGTCGTGGTCCGGACGGCTCCGCGAAGGAACGCCTCGGCCACTCCTCGTGCCGTGGGCTCGTGCAGGGCGCGCGTGGCATAGGAGGCCGGCCCCTCGGCGTAGCGCTCCACGGCCTTGCGGAAGAGCTGCTCCTTGTTGCCGAAAGCGGCGTACATGCTCGACTTGGTGATTCCCATGGCGCCGGTCAGATCCGTCAGGCTCGTTCCGTCGTAGCCCCGAGCCCAGAACACCTGCATGGCGCGCTCGAGCGCCTCGTCGACGTCGAACTCTCTGGGGCGACCGAACGCTGTGCTCCGCGAACCACTCATAGCGGCATCCTCCTCGCTCCAGAGCTGACGCGGCCGGCCCATGGCGCGGCCGCTGTCTCTCCTCCTTCGCAGACTTTAGTACCGATCGGTCCCAATGTGCTAGCGTTCTGTACCGATCGGAACTTAAAGCAGTCGGCCTCACATCAGAAAGGGGACATCAGGATGAAAACCACCTCACTCGGAGGGCTGGAGATCTCCCGCATCGGTCTCGGCGCGATGGGAATGTCAGCCTTCTACACCGGAGCCGGCCGGCTGAACGACCAGTCGATCCGCACGATCCGGCACGCCCTGGATCTCGGCGTCACCCACATCGACACCGCCGGCCGCTCGGCCACGGGTTCCTCACCGGCAACATCCGCTCGCTGGACGGCCTCGACGCCGACGATTGGCGCCGCACCAACCCGCGATTCACCGGCGGCAACCTCGAACTCAACCTGCGCATCGTCGACGAGGTCACCGCCGTCGCCGCCGAAGCCGGGGCCACACCCGCACAGGTCGCCCTCGCCTGGCTGCTCGCCCAGGGCGACGACATCGCCCCCATCCCCGGCACCACACGCATCGACCGGCTGGAGGAAAACACCGCCGCCGACGGCATCGAACTCACCGACGCCCAGGTCGCCCGGCTGAACAACCTGTAGTCGGCCGCCGGTGACCGCTACGACGAAGCCAACATGGCCGCCGTCAACCGCTGAGCGACAGCGAACTCGGGCCCGTTCCGAACGGACGGCTGCATTCACAGCGATCGGCACAAGGCCGATCACACCTTTAAGGGAAAACATGAGAAAGAGAATGACGGTCCTGACCAGGGTAGTCGTTGCCGCCATCACTGCGGCCACCACTGTCGTGGGGACCGGCCTGGTCTCGGCCGATGCCGCCGTGACCGCAAGGCCGGAGTCGGCTGCCGTGCAGAGTGCCGCCACCCAGACCAACCGGCCGCCGATCGGCTACCAGTCGAACTACGCGCGGGTGAACGGTTTCCGGATGCACTACCTCCGCGGAGGCAACGGCTCACCGGTCGTTCTTCTGCACGGCTTTCCGCAGACGTCCGCCGAGTGGGAGCCGCAACTTCAGGCACTCGCCAAGAACCACACCGTGATCGCTGTCGACCTTCGCGGAACCGGTGACTCCTCAATTCCGGAGACCGGCTACGACACGACACAGTTGGCCAACGACGTGCACACGCTGCTCGCCCACCTCAACCTCAACAAGGGCATCCAGATCGTGGCCCACGACATCGGCGCGTGGATTGCCTACCCGTACGCCGCGATGTGGCCCACCGAGGTCAGCAGGATGGTGGTGATGGAGGGGCCCATCCCCGACCGGTCCCTCTACACGTTCCCGGCCTTCTCTCCCGAGGGTGAGCTTTCGACGTGGCACCTGGGATTCTTCCAGAAGGACTTCGCTCAGGATCTTGTCCGCGGGCACGAGCGTGACCTGGTCAAGGGGTTCATCGAGCAGTACCTGGCAGTGGACAGTGCGTTTGACACCGGCGACTACGAGTTCTACGCCCGATCCCTCCGCGAACCCGGCCGGTTCAAGGCGTGGATGGACATGTACCAAGCGCTTCACACCGACATTGCCCAGAACGAGAAGTTCCGTGAAGCGGGGCTACTGAAGATGCCGGTCCTGGCCGTCGGTGGCGAAGAGGCGCTGAGCAGTGCCGTCGGTACTCAGTGGAAGGGCTACGCCTCGAACGTCGAGACCCAGGTAATGGCCGACACTGGCCACTGGCTCACCGAAGAACGACCGCGGGAGCTCACCGCGCTGCTGCTCGAGTTTCTGCGCTGACGGCCGGAGGCGCTGACACCAACCTCTGAACGTCAGGGCGTGCACTGTCCGAGGACCGTGCACGCCCTGACGTTCTCGATGCGGTGGCCGCCGCCGATCCTCGAGGGTCGTGGCGTCGACCACGGTCAGGCCGCACCCGAGTCTTCGCCACACGGCGGAGGTCACATGGCCGCAACTCCGCCCGAATGCATGGTGATGAGCGGTATTGAGAAACTGCTGTATTCCGCGCCGGCGGCCGGCGCCCAGGGTCGGCCAGAGTGTATTCGGGCCAGGTCTGGGCCCAGCCGTTGCTTCGGCTCCTCCTTCACGCCGGTCCTCAACCGCCGTCGACTCGTGCGTGCCTAGCTACCTGAATCATCGGCCTTTGAGTCGGTGCTGCTGAGGGCTGATGCCCGTATGGCGGGCTGAAGTCGGCGGGCCGCCTGAAGCCCCATCGTGCGGCGATGGAGGCGATCGTCAGAAGACTCAGGCGCGGTTCGCTCAGGTCCCGTCGTCCACGATCCAGGCGACGGTGTCGGATGGGAACTACACAGTTGCGAGCCAACGGTTGGGCGTGACCGAGTGGGCTCGAGAGCTGGAGCGAGCGGGGATCGCCCCGTCGACGGTGAGCTCGCAGCTGAACCTCCTGTCGACGCTATTGACCGATGCCGCCGGCGAGCGGCTGATCCCGTTCAACGCGGTGCGCCGGCGGAGGCGTTGTGGCCGGCGGTCACGGCGGGCCGTGGCGGAGCGGATCTGGGCGACGCCGGAGCAGGTGGTGCGGTTGTCCGAGCAGGCCGGTGTCCTCGGCGGACCGATCGCACGGCTGCTGGTCATCACCGCGGCGTGGACCGGCTGCCGGTGGGGCGAGCTGGCCGGTCTCCGTCGCGACAATGTCGATCTCGGACGTGGCGTGATCGTGATTGATCCGCTGGTGGGTGCGTTGCACGAGTCGGGGTCGATGCTGTGGCTGGGGCCGCCGAAGACCCGGGCCTCGCACGGACGATCGCGCTCCCGCCGTTCCTGGTCGCGCTGCTGCGAGACCATCTCGCCCGGCACCGGCACCGGTACGAGTTCGTGTTCACGACGCCGAGCGGGACGTGGTTGTGGCGCTCGACGTTCCTTCGTCGCGTCTTCCGCCCAGCGGTCGACGGTAGCGAGGCGTCCGGAACCAAGGCGGGGTGCGCGGCGGTCCGGCCCGGGTTGACCTTCCACGGGCTGCGGCACAGCCACGAGACCTGGCTGATCGCCGGCGGCGCACCGGAGGTCGAGCAACGGCTGCTCGACGACCTGGAGCACCGCTGGCACACCGCGGCGCCACTACCGCCGACACCGTCACCGAGTGTGGCCGACAGTGGGCGGGTGGCGACGGTCGTCCCCCTCTTCGCCACGGTGGGGGTCACCCGCCGGGCGAGCCGGGGAGCAGCGGGAACACCGCGTCGACGCTGTGCCGGGGATGGGGCAGTGCTCCAGTTTTGCCCCACCAAGAGCACAAGATCACACCGGAGGCGATCATCGAAGATCGAACCCGAAACGCAGAAGACCTCTCCGACCAGCCAATAAAGCTGAAACGAAGGGGTTCGTTGCGATGTGGAGCTAAGAGCTTGGCTCATGTGGTGAGGCTGGCTCCGAGGGCGAGGAAGTGTCCGGCTTTGCGTTCGTAGCGCAGGGTCGGCGGCGGTATCCGGTGTCGGGCGGCAGTTACTTCTGCGACTGGGCCAGCAGCTGCAGCGCGAGGGCTTTCAGTTCGGGGCCGGCGGTGGCGGCGTTGCCGGAGTCGACGGGAGGGTGGGGGTCGTATTCGACGGCGAGCTGGACGGCGCGGGCGGTCTCTTCGCCGGCGATCAGGGCGGCGAGGCAGAGCGCGAGGTCGATGCCCGCGGACACACCGGCGGCCGTGATGACCTTGCCGGTCCGGACGTACCGGTCGGATACGTACTTCACGCCGAACGTGCTCTCCAGGTAGCTGGCCGAGGCCCAGTACGTGGTCCCGCGGTCTCGGAGCAGGCCGGCCGCCCGAGGATCAGCGCGCCGGTGCAGACCGAGGTGGTCCACGTCGTGTGCCGGTCGATGCGGCGGATCCAGTCGAGCAGGACCGGGTTTTGCATCGCGGCGACCGTCCCACGGTTGCCCGCACCGGGCACCAGCAGCACGTCGAGCCGGTCGATCTCGGCCACCGAACGTTCGGCGAGGACCGAGACCTACCGGGTGTCGCTGCGGACCGGGCCGCGGTGCTCGGCGATCATCGTCACCGTCGCGCCCGGCAGCCGGGACAGCAGTTCGGCCGGTCCTGCCGGATCCAGGAGGCTGAAGCCGTCGTAGAGCAGGACGCCGATCCGCGGACCCCGGGTCCAGGCGTTCGCCGGCCCGGCCGTGAGGCCCAGCGCCGCGGTCGCCGCCACGCCGGTCAGCGCCGTCCTGCGGGTGGTTTGCGTAGCGATCATGCCTGAGAAGTGTGGGCGGTTCACGTGCCGGACGGGACCGGCATGTCCGGCATCCGGCGAATCGTGTCCCCTGAGGCCGTAGTGGTTGAGGAACGCCTCCCGCAACGTCGACGCCGAGGTGAACCCGCAGCGGCGCGCGACCGCGGCCAGCGGTAGGTCGCTGCTCCGTGCGAGGTGCGCGGCAGCCTCGGTCCGCGCGGCCCGCACCGCGCGGGCCGGGGTCCGGCCCAGATGGGTGGCGAACAGCCGGTTCAGATGGCGGGTGGTGATCCCGGCCCGGTGCGCCAGCGTCGGCGGACTGAGGTCCTCGGCCAGGTGCGCGGCGATGTGGCCGAGCAGGTCGCGCACCAGCCGGTTGGTGGGCGGGGGGCCGGACAGGAACACGCTGATCTGCGGTCACCGCCGCCAGCCGCCGCGCCCGGCCAGCACGATCCCCGACGAGCTGCGGGCGGCTTCCCCGAAACCGTCGCCAGCTCGATCCCGTAGGGAGGTGTGGCGCCGTGGGAATTGGCGATCTCCAGGGCGCCGCTCGGACACGCGACGTCGAGTACCTGCACACCGTCGTATGCCACGATCACCACTCGCCGAACGGCTCCCTTGTCTTCTGCCACAACGGAACCCAACCCAGTCAGGAGTGCGCCGAGAGCGTCGAAGACCAACCGCGCAGCCCGAAGTCACCGGTCTCGAGCCTCGTTCCGGAGTCCGGCTCCGGGCCGCGCAACACGGTCACGCGTGGCTGCGTCCTGCGTCGACGAATCGAGTCAGCAGGTCCTCGAACACCTCGAGCTCAGCCTCCGTGAACGGTTCGAACAGCTCCCGGCCGGCGGCACCGCCGGCCCTCGTCGCGGTTTCGAACGCGGCCCGGCCGGCCGCGGTGAGGGTCAGCTCGGAGACGCGTTTGTCCGTCGTGGACCGAGTCCTGCTCAGGTAGCCGACGTTTTCCAGGTCCTCGACGGTGCGGACCATGCCGGCCTTGTCGCTGCCGGTTTCGCGAATCAGGTCCCGCTGCGTCGAGACGCCGTCGCGGTCGAGGAGCAGGAGTACGCCGAAGTGCTTGCTGGTCAGGTTCAGCGGGGCGAGAGCGTCGTTCAGTGCGG
Organism: Amycolatopsis sp. NPDC058278; assembly: GCF_042881395.1. Lineage (NCBI taxonomy): Bacteria > Bacillati > Actinomycetota > Actinomycetes > Pseudonocardiales > Pseudonocardiaceae > Amycolatopsis > Amycolatopsis sp. NPDC058278. The sequence continues at coordinate 12,620 of NZ_JBHVXZ010000171.1, forward strand.
CTGCGGCTCGTCGGTGCGCCTGGCGCAACAGCAGGCCGAGCCGAAGGCTGGCGCGGGTGCGTTGAGGCATCGACACATCCTATGTTAGCTTCAAATGAATCCGATTCATTTGAATCTAGCACGAGGGGCATGAGTGTGACCATTGCCACCGTCGTGGCTACTACGAGGCGTCGTTGCGGACCTTCTCGCGAGCATCCCCACCAGCCCGGCATCCACACCGTCCTCGCCCGAGACCGCCCCGCGGCCGAGCAACGCGACTCGCGGCCGACCAGCCATGAAAGCAGTCATGAAACCAAGGAGAACCACCATGCCGGTCCGCGTCGTCACCGGACTCGCCCTGCTGTCCACCGGCGTGCTCGCGGGCGCGTTCGGCTACGGCGCCGTCAACGTCCAGACCACGTTCAACGCGGTACCACTCGACGTGCGCCTGACCTTCCACACGACACTCATGCGCATGAGCGGCCCGGTGATGCAGACCGCCATGGCCCTCGCCATCCTCAGCACGGCTGCGCTGGCCGGGCTGTCCCGCGGCACGGCGCGGTACCTCGCGGGCGTAGCCGGCCTGCTCGCCGTCGCGTCCTTTCTGGTCACCCGGTTCGGCAACGTGCCCATCAACGGCCAGATCAAGGTGTGGGCCGCCACCACGCCACCGCCGGACTACCGCACGATCCTCGACCGGTGGGAGATGTTCAACGTCATCCGAAGCCTGGCCGCGCTCGTCGCGTTCCTCCTCATCATCACACTCGTCGCCCGCGCCATGGAGGCCGGACGTGGCGACCGACACGCAGAAGGAGTCCTGGCGTCGTGAGGAGCCGGCTTCGGGCCGCAACGGCAGTCAGGTGGGCGGGTACTCCCGGCGAGATCCAGCAGCGTCGAGCGGCGGTGCCGTGGCAGGCACGACCCCGGGAGAAACCCCGACCAGCCGACGGCTCACCCCAGGGTCCGCCGGGGGTTTCGGAACCTGCGTCCACATCTCGCCTACCCCGCCAGCGTCCCGAAACCCTCACGCCGAGGCCCCGGCTGCCGACGGCGCTGTTCGGCGGTCATCGCAATGACGTCACCCAGCTGATTTCGCTGCTCGACGCCATCCCGCCGATCCGCGGCGTGGTCGGCAAGCCACGGCGCCAGCCTCGCCGGCTCTACGCCGACCACGACGAGTACCGCCGCCTGGTCCGCGCCCGCGGCATCATCCCGCTCATCGCCCGCCGCGGCACCGAGCACGGCTCAGGCCTGGGCACCATCCGCTGACCCGTCGAACGCATCTTCGCCTGGCTGAAGAATTTCCGCCGCCTGCGCATCCGCACCGAACGCCGAGCCAACGTCCGCCAAGCCATCCTCAGCCTCGCCTGCTCCATGATCTGCCTCCGCAAACTCCTTCTGAACTGACCCCTAACCAAGTGAGACACGCTCTTACTCGGCCGCAGCGGAACCGTCGTCTCCTCGTCCGCCCAAGGAGTTGGGCCCGCAGCAGTGGACTCCACGGACCAAGGGACTTCTGCGACCGCGCCTCGCCGGACCGACCCAGGTGGTCGTGCCAGGTGACTGCCGACAGCGTCGTGATCTCAGAGCCCGTCCCGGGCCGCGGTGAGGAGTTCGGTGAGCAGACCTGCCCGGGTGGCGGTGTCCTGCTCGTCACGGGCCGGGTGCCAAGGACAAGCGATGTCGACGGCGATGACACGGCCCGTGGCCAGCACGCGGCGCGCGGCGTCGAGAACGGCTCGCTGCGTTGGTCCGTTCGGGGCTGGAAAGCGCATCCCCGGCAGTTCATCGGTGCTGATCACGTCCACGTCGATGTGCAGCACGAGCGGCCCGTCAGGCAACGTCGTGGCCTGGAGGTCCTCGACTCCGTGGCGCCGGACGTCGCTGCCGGCGAGGTAGTCGACCTCGGCGGGGTCGAGATCGCGTGCATCAACGAGCACCGCCTGGCGTTCGGTCAGGGGACGAAGCCCCAACGGTGCCGCGAATCGTTCCTCGTGCGCGCCCAGCACGAGCCGCAGCGCCATGCCACCGAGGTAACCCGAGGTCGAACTGTCCAGGGTGTGCACATCGCCGTGCGCGTCGAACCAGACCACCGACGGGTCAAAGCCCGCACGTTGCGCACCCGTGATTGTGGCGCTCACGACCAGGCAATCTCCGGACACCACGACCGGCGCGACGGCCTCCTGAGCCCCGAGCCGGGCAGTCACCCTGTCCGCCACGACGTCGAACAAGGCCACCAGACGCGTCCAGATATCCCCTTCGGGCAAGGGGGCTTCGACGGTCTCGATGACGGCCGACCCCGGCAGCGGGATGCTGCTGTCGGGCAACCGTTCATCCTGGTGGTAAGGCACGGCGATGGTCATAGGGCCAGGGTAGACATGCGAACGCCACAGGGCCGCCGAAGGGCTCCTGGGGTGTCCTCCCTCTGGTTGTCGAGCCACGACGGGATCGGAACCGGCTTGAGCACGCCGGTGGCAGGCGCGGTCGCCCCGCGGCCTACGCCCGAAACGACGCAACGATCAGTGCCGAATCCAAGCACTCTCGGCTCGGCTCACCGCGAGCCATCCAGCAGCGCGGCGCGGACAGTTGCTCTGCGTCTCATGAGACACCTCATTCTGGGGAACGGAGGCTACGCCGAGATCCGCGACCGGCACTTGGCGCTGGAACGAAGACACCTACGGCGGCATGGTCCACCGGCTCATGTCGGACTGCGGATACCCGGAATTCGTTGCGCCCCTTGACTATCCCTGCGAACCGGACGTGGTCGCCCACTCCGGAGCCACGGTGCTCAAGCACCAGGAATGGACCTCGGAGTCCTACCTCTACCTGGCCCGCGAATTCCCACACGCAACCTGGATGCCCATCCTTCAGGGCTGGACGCCGCAAAACTACGTTCTCCGGACTACCAAAATCAAGCAGCGGCGGAAGATCGCCCTATTGGTCCATGGCGATACCGTCGGTATCTGTTATTGGCCCTCTGTTCACCCCCGTAATGTCGTCCGGCGAGATTGTATCCGCACCGGTCTGACAATTTGCCAACTGGCTTTCGCTCAGGATGGCTCCGAAAAAGTTTGCGCCGCGGAGATCTACATTTCGAATTTTGCGTCCGTGAAGTTGGCTCGTCGGAGATCTGCATCGCGCATGGAAGCGCCACTCAAGTCGGTACCTACAAGCTGCACATCTCTGAGGATTGCTTTATTGAGGAAGGTCATTCGGAGTTGCGACTTGTTCAGGCACGCGTATTCCAGGTTGGGCGCCTCGAAGGAGGTATGCCCGACGAAGATCGAGTCGAGACAAGGAAAGTCGATGGACAAGTTTCACTGCCGGATTCCTTTCAAGGATGGTAATTGTCGCGTGGACGTCAGGTGCTCGGTCTCGAAGCCATGGAAGATCCTTTTCGACGGGCGGATTAGGGGGCCAATCTGGGACTTTTCCGTCGTTGGCGCCCCATTGCGCCTGGCTACGCAAGAAGGCTGCGATGACTTCAGTGACAGCTACTCGATCATCTTTCGAATCACGGGGTATCCGCTCCAGCGCGTAGAGCCCGCCGATCCTGGTATCAAATTTGTCGGATCCCAACCGGTCGATTGCGCGAGTGAACCTTTCAGTTACGTGTCCTTCGCGATTCACCTGCATCTGTCGCCAAGTTGCTATCGCCCCGACGGCAACCAGCAGGCCGGCTATTGCCTGCAGAAGTGTAGAGTGAGCATTGTTTTGCAATTGCCCGTGGGCTTATTGGAGTTGAATTCAATGGCGGATAGAGCACTTGAGGTAATATTACGAGGCTGCTCGAGATGCCCAGTAGGAAGA
>NZ_JBHVXZ010000172.1:0-16175 GCF_042881395.1 Amycolatopsis sp. NPDC058278
ACCCGGACGACCCGCAGTACCCGGCGTCGGGGGCGGGGGCCGGGGAGCCCCGGCCCGCCGCGGGGCAGGGCGGGCCCGACCCCCAGGGGCGGCCCCCCCGGGGGGGGGGGGCCGGCGGGGGGGGGGGGCGGGGCGCCGGCCCCCCCCCACCCCCCCAACACCACCTCCCCCGGGGGCCGGGGGCGCGCCGGCGCCGGGGGCGACGCCCGCCCCCCCCCCCGCGACCACCACTGTCTGGTCCACTTCCGTGCTCGGGTGCCGCGACCGTCGGCGGGACGCCTGCCGGCGACGGGCCCGGGACCACTCACGAGCCGTCGGCTCACCTTTCTGCCGCCGCAACCGGATCGACGCCTAGGCCGCCATCCGTGTTACCAGCCGATCCGGTGAGGAAACAGCTCGTCCACTGTGGACCATTCTCATGTGCTTCCCAGCTTATCGCCGTCGAGGAGGTGCGGAACCCCTCGCGGTCAATCTGTGGACAACTTGCCGATGTTCGGGCCGCCTGTGGACAACTCGGGCCGATCGGCCGGTTCTGTCGGCGCGGTGGTGCATGATCGGAAGCGCAGGAAGAACACGGCTTGGAATCGGCACCGTCGGAAAGGAGGTGACACGGCGGCGGTGCACGTCATCCGGGCTGCAGTGCCTCCAGCGCCTCGCGCAGCTTGCCGGAGACCGGTGTCGGCCGGCGGGATTCGCGGTCCACGAAGACGTGCACGAAGTGCCCTTCCGCGACCAGGGACTCGTCGGCTGCGTACATCCCGATCTCGTAGCGGACGCTGGACTTCCCGAGGTGCGCCACCCGCAACCCGACCCTCAACGAACCAGGAAAGGACACCGATGACTGATACCCGCAGTGCGACTCGACGCACAGCCCGATCACCGCCCCGGCTTCGATGTCGAGGCCGCCCTGCTCGATGAGCCACGTGTTGATCACGGTGTCCATCAGCGAGTAGTGGACGACGTTGTTGACGTGCCCGTAGACGTCGTTGTCCTTCCAGCGCAACGGGATCGTCTGCCAGTGCGGGTACCCACTCACCACAGGGACACCGACTCGCGCAGGATGCCCGACAGATCGTCCGCGGACGCTTCGCGGGGTGCCGTGGCCAGCAAGCGCTGCTGCTTGAGGGTTCCCTCGACGAGGGAGTCCACATCGGACTCCGTGTAGCCGATGGCACCGATGCCGTCCGGGATGCCGATCTGCCGCATCAGGCCGATCAGCACCGCGGGCAGGTGGTCGGCGAAGTCGCCGGGCCACTCGAAGTCGGGGGCCAGCAGGCGGGCCACGCGCAGGTGGCGATCCGGTGCCGCGTCGAAGGTGAAGCGGAACGCCGCGGGCGCGGTCAGCGAGACGGCCATGCCGTGCGGCACCATGGGTTCGTCGCCCGGGTAGCCGTCCGGGTGGAAATCCCTGACCTGGCCGGCGATCGGGTAGGCGTTCGCGTGCGGGATGTGCACGCCGGCGTTGCCGAAGCCGAGGCCGGCGAACGTCGCGGCCAGGGCCATGGCCTCGCGGGCCTTGAGGTCGGAACCGTCGCGCACCGCAGCCGGGAGGGCCCACGACAGCAGCCTCAGCGACTGCTCGGCGAACATGTCGGCCAGCGGGTTCGAGCCGCAGTACGGGACGCGCTGCTCCGGGCGCTTGCGCTCGAACTCGGTGTACGGCTTGGCGGTGTAGCTCTCCGCGGCGTGGCACAGGATGTCCATGCCGCTGGCGGCCGTCACCCCGGGCGGCTGGCTGACGGTGAGCCGCGGGTCGACCACGGCCAGGGTCGGGCGCAGCCGCAGGTGGCTGATCCCGCTCTTGACGCGCAGCGACAACACGTCCAGGACGCAGACCGTGGTGCTCTCGGAGCCCGTGCCGGTGGTGGTGGGCACCGCGACCAGCGGCTTCAGCGGGCGGGCCGGTGCGCGGCCGCCACCGACGGGCGCGTTGACGTAGTCCATCAGGTCGCCGTCGTTGCTCGTCAGGAGGTTCGCCGCCTTGGCGGTGTCGATGGCGGAGCCGCCGCCGACGGCCACGAAGGCGTCGTACGGACCGGTTCCGCGGGCGAAGTCAACCGCCTTCTGCATGCTGACATCGGTGGGTTCGACGTGTACGCCGTCGAAGATCTCGGTCTCGATGCCGTAGCCCGCGATGCCGTCGGCTACGCGGCGGGGCCAGCCTGTCGCGGCCACCTGCGGATCCGTCACGACGAGCACGCGGTGCGCGCCGTACTGGGTCAGGTCGTAGCCGATCTCGTCGCTGGCGCCGGTGCCGTACTTCAACGCCGGTGCGCCATAAGTAAAAACAGTTTCATGTTCGGTCTCGGCCAAGTCTCCGGTCCTCGCTCCCTTGATCGGCTACCAGTCGGTCAAAGCGGACATTCGGCCTATCCTTGTCCGGTTTCGGTGAAGATCACTTGACTGCACTGAACGGTGCCCGCCTAAGCTCTCCTCATTAGATACCAACTGGGAGCGACCGTCGCCCAGACGGCCGTGCGGATCCTGACCGAGGCGCGTGTCCGCCGCGTGTACGCGGTGGTCGGTGAGTCCTTCCTGGAACTGCTCGACGCCCTGCAACGGGAGCGGGAGATCACGCTGGTCTCGGCGCGCCACGACGCGGGGGCGGCGTTCATGGCGGAGGCCGAGGGGAAGCTCACCGAACGTCCCGCCGTGCTGCTCGCCAGCCGGGGGCCGAGTGCGGCGAGCCTGGCCATCGGCGTCCAAACGGCCTACCAGGACGAGACGCCGATGGTAGTGCTGCTGGAGACGCCGGCGGCCGAGCCGGTGCCGTCGTCGTCGGGGGAGCTGCCGACGTCGGACCTCACGGCCATGTTCGAGTCGATCGCCAAGTCGACACTGCGGGTGACCGACCCGGACGGGCTGCCGGCGTTGCTCGCGCACGCGCTGACGACGTCGCAGGAAGGACGGCCGGGGCCGGTCGTGCTCGGCGTGCCCTGCGACGTCTGGGGCATGCCCTACGACGCGGCCAAGCCGATGGCGCGGGTGCGGCCGCCGGCGTCCGGGACGCTGGGCCGTTCGGCTGACGCCGTGGCGCAGCTGGTGGACGAGGCCAAGTACCCGGTGGTCATCGTCGGCGGGCGGGCACGGTCGGCGCGGGACGAGCTGATCGCCGTCGCCGACGAGCTCGCGCTGCCCGTCTACAACGCCTTCCGGCGGCAGGACGCCTTCCCGGAGAACCACGCCCGGTACGCCGGTCACCTGGGGTTGGGCATCCCGGCCCGGCAGCTGGACGCGCTCGAGCGCGCGGACCTGGTGCTCGCCCTCGGCACCCAGCTCGACGAGGTGACGACGCAGGCCTACCGCTACCCGACCGCTCAGCAGACGCTGGTCATGGTCGGCACCGGCATCGACGTCAGCCCGAAGCGGCGGGGGCTGACGTTCCGCGTCGACTCCGAGGTCGAGCCGTTCCTGCGGGAGCTGCGGGAGGTGGCGTCGCCACGGACGCGGCGGGCTTCGGCGGCGAACGCGGCCGTCCACACCTTCATGACCCCGCCCGACACCAGCGGGAACACCCGGGTGCACCCGGTCGACGTCGTCCGGGCGCTGCGGAAGCTGGCGCCCGAGGACACCATCGTGACCAGCGACGCGGGCAACTTCGCGCAGTTCATGCACCGCTACTGGTGCTTCACGGCGCCGCGCAGCCAGCTCGGCCCGAGCAACGCCGCCATGGGCTACGCCGTGCCGGCCGCCGTGGCGGCGAAGCTGGCCGAGCCGCGGCGGACCGTCGTGGCCATGGTCGGGGACGCCGGGACGCTGATGACCGGCCAGGAGATCGAAACGGCCGTCCGGTACCGGGCGCCGGTGATGGTGGTCGTCTTCCAGAACGGCGTCCACGGCGCGCTCGCGATGCACCAGGCCCGCACCTACGGCCGGCTCACCGGGGTCTCCATCCCGTTGACCGACTTCGCTTCGTGGGCGCGTGGGCTCGGCGCGGCCGGGTACACCGTGGACGATCGGGAAGAGCTCGAGCCCATCATCGCCAGCGCGCTGGTGCGGCAGCGGCCGTGCGTCATCGACGTGCGTACGGATCCCGACGTCGTGACCCCCGACGTGCGGATCTCGGCCCTGCTCGGGCAGGCGCGTCCGCAACCTCCCGCCCAGTAACGGTTTCGTTCTGGAAAAGCTGGGAATGTCGTGTGGTAGCAGGGCGTTGGCTCGGGTAACCTGGCGGTGTTCCGGTGGTGGTTCGCCGCTGAACCTTCCCGGCCGGGTCCCGGCGGGAGACAACCGGTTTCTGTCGGTGCCCCATGGCACCATCACGGTCATGACCCGCGCCTGAGCGGGCAGGGAACGAGGGGAGTTTCGACGTGGCCGATCACCAGCACGCATCCGAAGCAGCGCGGAAGTCCTCCGGTGTCGTACCGGTGCTGTTCAGCGCCAGCGCCGAGGCGCACGACGACGCCGTGGTCGCCGGTGAGCACGACACGGCGTGGCGTTCGCCGTTCACCACCGAGGGGCTGCGCCCGGCGAGTGGCGAGTAGCTCACCCCTGCCGGGTGAAGATGGCTTGTCCGCCCTGCTCGAGGTGTGCTTTACTACTTACGGTCTCGATTTTTGTGTTCGTGTTGCCTCACGCTCGCAGAACTCAGCGGGCGTAGTGTCTCCTCACCGAGGAAGCAAACCGTCCGGGTGATGACCCGGGTCGCCGAAGTGGCTTCCTGTTTTTTGGTGTTACACATGGAGATTTTTTTATGACTCAGGGCACTGTGAAGTGGTTCAACTCCGAGAAGGGGTTCGGCTTCATCACCCCCGACAACGGTGGCGGCGACGTCTTCGTTCACTACAGCGAGATCCAGGGTAACGGCTTCAAGAGCCTGGAAGAGAACGCTCGCGTCGAGTTCGAGATCGGCCAGGGCCAGAAGGGTCCGCAGGCCACGTCGGTCACCGTGATCTGACTTTGATCTTGGGAAAGGGCCGTCACCCGTTCAGGGTGGCGGCCCTTTTCGTACGCTGCGCACCATGATCGAGCATGGTTACACCGTTTCCGGGATGAGCTGCGGGCACTGCGCCCAGTCGGTGACCGAAGAAATCACTGTGCTGCCCGGAGTGGCCGAAGTGGACGTCGACGTCGCGGCCGGCCGCGTTGTCGTGCGTGCCGAAGCCGCGCTGGCGGAGGACGACGTCCGGGCTGCGGTCGAAGAAGCCGGCTTCACCTACGAGGGCGTCGCCGACCTGATTCCGTAGTCCACTGCCCGCCGGGCCCTCGTCCCGGTTGGTTCTTCCCCGCCCGCCGCTCCAGGGTGGACAGTCCACTGGAGATCACTGGGTGAGACGCGCGATGTGATCTGCGTCGCTTCCGTTGCGCATCCACACCGATACTGCAACGCTCTGCAACCCTTCCGTTCCGCCCGTTCGCGGAGTCTCCTGTTCTCGGGTGAAAGAACGGGAGGTCAGGTGGGCGAAACGGTGGCGGGGATCGTCGCGAACCCCGCTTCGGGGCGGGACATCCGCCGGCTGGTCGCGCAGGCGTCGGTGTTCCCCACCGCGGAGAAGGCGAACATGGTCCAGCGGCTGCTGGCGGCGTTCGCCGTCACCGGGCTCGACCGGGCCCTCGTCTCGACCGACCTGGGCGGGATTTCCGCCGCGGTCCTGCGCGCGCTCGGCCGGGGTGGCTCCTGGCCGAAGGTCGACTTCTGCGAGGACGACCCCCTCACCGGCACCGCCGCCGACACGACGAACGCGGTGCGCCGCATGGTCGAGGCCGGCGCCGGCGTCATCGTCGTCCTCGGCGGGGACGGGACCGCCCGGGTCGCTGCCGCGGCCTGCGAGGACGTTCCCCTCATCGCCCTCTCCACCGGGACCAACAACGCCTTCCCGCAGATGCGAGAAGCGACCGTCGCCGGTCTGGCCGCCGGGCTGATCGCCACCGGGCAGATCGATCCCGACCTCGTCACCCACCGCGTCAGCGTGCTCGAAGTCGTCACGAAAGCACGCAGGGAGATCGCGCTCGTCGACGTCTGCGTGTCGCTGAGCAGGCACATCGGGGCGCGGGCGCTGTGGGACCCGTCTTCGCTCACCGAGCTGTACTGCACCTTCGCCGAGCCGGACGGCATCGGCCTCTCGAGCGTTCCTGGCCAGCTCTGCCCGAGCCCGCGGTCGAGCCCGGACGGCGTCGCGCTGCAGCTCGGGCCGGTCGGGGAGACGCCGTACGTCGTGCACGCGCCGATCGCGCCCGGGCTCGTGCGGCCGGTCGGCGTGCGCGGCTGGGGGCTGCTGCGACCCGGCGTGCGCGTCGAACTTGCTGCGGCGGGCGGAGTCATCGCGCTCGACGGTGAGCGCGAACTCGAGCTGAAGACCGGTGAGAGCGCGTTCGTCGAGCTCAAGCCGGACGGGCCGTGGGTCGTCGACGTCCGGGCGGCGATGGCGGAGGCGGCGCGGAAAGGGCTGTTGCGCGCGGAAACCGAACTGGGGAAGGAGCGCCGACGATGACGGACGCCCTCCGGGGTGCGTATCGCGTGATGCGGACCATCCGGGCCGTCGAAGAGCGGGTGCGCGCGACCGGCGAACCGGCGTGCGGCACCCGGTACGCCGGCGAGGAGGCCTTGGCCGCGGGGATCTGCCTCCACCTCGACGGCCGTGACGCCATCGCCGGCACCCACCGCCGTCACGGGCACCGCATTGCCAAGGGCGTCGACGTCCGGGCCGTCCTGGGCGAGATCCGGCAGCACCGGCTGGTCGCGACGGACACGCTCGGCGGCGTCCCGCTGCTGATCTGCGGCGCCGCGATCGCCGCGAAACAGCAGGACACCGGCGGCGTCGGCGTGGCCTTCCTCGGGGACGGCCCGGGAACGACGCTGGAGGCGCTGACCCTCGCGTCGGCCTGGCACCTCCCCGCCATCTTCGTCACGGAGAACCCCGGTTACGCCGATCGGGTGGCCGGGCTCGGCGTGCCAGGGGTCGTCATCGACGGATCCGACTTCTTCGCCGTGCACGAAGCGGCCGGCGAAGCGGTCGGCCGTGCCCGCGACGGCGGCGGTCCGACGCTGCTCGAGGCCGGCTTCCCGCGGCTCCCCGCCGACTGTCTCGAACGGTTCCGCACGCGCGTCACCGACAGCGGTGAGCTGCGCGAACAGGTCCTGGACGCCATCGACGCCGAAGTCGCCCAGCTCGTCGAGGACTCGGCCACCGCGCCGAAATTCGCCCGGGACGACCTGGACGACCTGGAGACCGACGTCTACGTCTCGTACTGAAGCGGGGCAAACCCGGCCCGACCGCGACGTGCGCCACCTACCGATCACCCGGCAGAAAAGGCAGACTCCGAGGAGGCACAGCGCAAGGAGCGGCGGTTGGGGCAGCGAGACCTCGAGGCGGCGTTGCCGGCCGGGGCGGATCCCCGGCGGCACGCGCGTGTCCTCGCGCAAGTGCACGAAGCGGCCCTCAACGGCCGGGCCCTGCCCAGCCGGCTGCGGCCGGTCATCGGCGCGTCCTGGCAGCGGATGCGCCGCCTCGGCCTGGACCCGGACAGCCGCGCCGCCGCGCCCGTGCTGACTTTCGAACAGCTGGAAGCGCGCCGCCGCGCGAGCGGGCTGGCCGAGGCACTGCCGATCCTGCGCGGTGGCCTGATCAGCCTCGCCGAGCAGGCCGCGCACATCATGGTGATCGCCGACGCGGGCGGCGCCGTCCTCTGGCGTGACGGCAGCGCCGCCGTCCGCCGCCGCGCCGACGGGCTCGGCTTCATCGAAGGCGTCGATTGGCAGGAAGAGTCCGTCGGCACCAACGCGATCGGCACCGCGCTCGTCGCGCGCAGCCCGATCCAGGTGTACTCCGCCGAGCACTACGTCCGCGCCCAGCACTCCTGGACGTGTGCGGCCGCACCGCTGCACGACCCGCGCGACGGCAGGCTGCTCGGCGTCGTCGACCTCTCCGGACCCGCCTCGACCGTCCACGCGACGACACTGGCGCTGGTCGACGCCGTGACGCGGCTCGCGGAGGCCCAGCTGCGCACCACCCACCTCACCGAGCTCGAACGGCTTCGCGGCTTCGCCGTCCCGGTCCTCGCGAAGGTCGGCGGCCGGGCGATGGTGGCCGACGGACACGGCTGGGTCGCCGCGGCCGCCGGGCTCGCACCGGTCGACCGGGTCGCGCTGCCCACCGGCCTCGGGCCCGGGCGGGCCTGGCTGCCCGCGTACGGCGGCTGCTCGGTCGAGCCGGTGCCCGGCGGCTGGCTGCTCCGGCTGACCGAGGACGACGCCGCCCCGCCCACCCGCGTCGTGCTCGACGTCCGGTCGCCGCGCGAGCCCGAGCTCACCGTGGCCAGTGCCGCCGGGACCTGGACCCACCGGCTCAGCCCGCGCCACGCCGAGGTGCTGTACGTGCTGGCCAGCCGGCGCGACGGTCGGTCGGCGTCCGAACTGTCGGCCGACCTGTTCGGCGACGCCGGCCGGACGGTGACCGTCCGCGCCGAGATGTCCCGGCTGCGACGGCACTTCGGCGGCATCCTCGGCGCGAAGCCGTACCGCTTCGCCGACGACGTCGAGGTGGTGGTCCGGCGGCCGCCGGACCCCGAAGCCGTGCTCCCGCACTCACTCGCCCCGGCCATTCGCGGCTGACCCCGCTGACCGGACGGTCCGATGTGGACGGTGCACCGCGGTCGTCGCCGTGGCCGGCGTCGTCTGGCTCGACGTCGGCAGCACCTCGAAGGTGTTCACCCGGACAGGTGAAGGCCGGGCATGCGCGAGCGCCACTGGCGGGAGTCCGGACCTGATCACCGGTGTGCGTCAGAACACATCAGCCCAGATCACGTGCTGATGACGGCGGGCGGTGCCGGTGGCTGCGCGCGCGGCGACTCGGCTACCTTCTGCGGGTACGGCTCACAGCGATCTTTTTCGGGGGCTCCGGGTGGCCACGCCCCCGGCCTGGGGCGAGGCCCCGGATGGCAGGGGGAGGAATTCGGGGATGACCAGCACTGCGACGGCCCCGGGGCCTGCGGCGCCCGCGCCCGGACCCCCACCGTCGCCACCGGACGGCCGCGACCGCACCGGGGGCCGCAGCGGCCTGCTGGGGCTGCTCGACCTGCCGGGCCAGGGGGTCCGCGCGATCGTCCGGTCGGCCGCGACGACCCCCGGCCGGCTCACCGTGATCGCCGTCGGGCTGGTGCTGCTGGCGCTCGTCGCCGGGCTCGTCGCGACGCTGTCGGTGCAGGACCGCGACGACACGATCTCCGGCGTCATCGACCACCGCGAGCCGCTCGCCGCCGCGTCGCAACAGGTCTACCGCTCGCTTTCGGACGCGGACGCGACCGCCGCGAGCGCGTTCCTCTCCATCGGCACCGAGCCACCCGAGCTCCGCCAGCGCTACGAGCGGGACATCGCCGAAGCCGGCGCCGCGCTCGCCAAGGCCGCTTCCGACGCCGCGGACGTCGCCGACGCGGCCACTCCGGTCGACATGCTGAACCAGCAGCTTCCCGTCTACACCGGGCTCGTCGAGACGGCGCGGGCGAACAACCGCCTCGGCTACCCGGTCGGCGCGTCCTACCTGCGCGAGGCGTCCGAGCTGATGCGGGCGAAGATCCTGCCCGCCGCTCAGGACCTCTACCGGGTCGACACCGAGCGGCTCATCGAAGAGCAGGACAGCGCCACCGGGTTCCCGTGGCTCGCCACGATCCTCGTGCTGGCGCTGCTGGCCGCGCTGATCGTCACCCAGGTCTACCTGACCCGGCGCACCAACCGGCTGCTCAACGTCGGGCTCGTCGTCGCGACGGCCGCCGTCGTGGTGTCGCTGCTGTGGGGCGCGGTCGCGCTGATCGTCCAGGGCAGCCTGGTCGGCAGCGGCCAGGACGACGGTTCGCACCGCGTGGACGTGCTCGTCCGCGCGCGGATCGCCGCGCTGCAGGCCCGCGCCGACGAAACGCTGACGCTGGTCGCCCGTGGCGACGGCGGCGCGTACGAGAAGGACTTCGCCGCCAAGGCGGTCCAGCTGCTCGGCCAAGACGGCCAGGGCGGTCTCCTCGGCGAAGCCCGCGGCCTGATCAAGGACGGCGACGGCGCCACGAAGGTCGACGACGCGTCGAAGGCCGCGGGCGACTGGCTGAAGGCCCACCGGCAAGTGCGCGACCAGGACGACGCCGGGGCGTACCAGGAAGCCGTCGACTCCGCGGTGCAGGAAGACGCGAAAGGCGGCTCGGCGCCGGCGTTCCGGCGGCTCGACGACAGCCTCCAGGCGGCGATCGACGTCGGCAGGCAGGAATTCCTCGACGACACGCACAACGGCGACCGCGCGCTGACGCTCCTCGCACCCGGCTTGGCCGTGCTGGCGATCGTCGCCGCGGGGGGTGTCACCATGGGGATCCGGGAGCGACTGAGGGAGTACCGGTGAGCAGGCGGCGGAACACGGTCCGGGCGGGCGCGCTGGCGGTCGTCGCGCTGCTGGCGGCGTCCTGCGGCAGCCCCGGGAAGCCGGTCGACCCGGCGCCGGTCAGCAACGCGGCCTGGCCCCAGCCCGCGCACGTCGGCGGCCCGGACGCGACGGCCGGCGGCGGCTCCGACACCAGCTGCAACCCGCTGGCCAGCCTGGTGCCGGCCAGCAGCAGCACGACCGTCCCCGACAGCTCGACGATGTCCGACATCAAGAAGCGCGGCAAGCTGATCGCCGGGGTCGACCAGACCACCTACCTGTTCGGGTTCCGCAACCCCACCTCGGGCAACCTCGAGGGCTTCGACATCGACATGGTCAACGCGGTCGCCAAGGCGATCTTCGGCTCGGCCGACGGCCACGTCCAGTTCCGCGCGATCCCGTCGTCGCAGCGCGAAGAAGTCCTGAAGAAGCACCAGGTCGACATCGTGGTCCGGACCTACAGCATCACCTGCGCGCGCAAGAAGGACGTCGAGTTCTCCTCCGTGTACTACGTCGCCGGCCAGAAGATCCTGGTCACCAAGGAGTCGAAGGCGCAGAAGCTGTCGGACCTGAGCGGCAAGCGGGTGTGCGCGACCAAGAAGTCGACGTCGCTGGCGAAGATCGCGACGGACGCGGCCAAGCCGGTGCCGGTCTCGGTGGACAACTGGTCGGACTGCCTGGTGATGCTCCAGCAGGGCCAGGTCGACGCGGTGTCGACCGACGACACGATCCTCGCCGGGATGGCCGCGCAGGACTCGACGCTCGAGGTCCGCGGCGAGCCGCTGACGCAGGAGAACTACGGCATCGGCGTGCCGAAGGACCGCCCGGACCTGGTCCGTTACGTCAACGCGGTGCTCGACCAGATCCGCGGCAACGGCGTGTGGCAGGACAGCTACCGCCGCTGGGTGGAAGCCCGCCTCGGACCGGCTTCGCCGCCGGCGGCGCAGTACCAGTGAACGTCGCAGTACCAGTGGACGCAGCGCGACTAGAATCGATCTCCGCACGTCGCAGGGGATCCGGGAGGTAGCAGTGTCGGAGGAGCCGCGCCGTCCTCGGCACGCCGCGCCGGACGACCAGCAGCAGGTGGCGCAGCCGAGCTGGCAGCCGCCGCCACCGGTGCGGTGGGAGACGCCGGAGCCGTCGATCTCCGGCCGCCTCGACGACGGCGAGTCGTCCGGCGGCGAAGAGACCGTCTTCCACGCGCCCGTGCGCCGTCCGCCGACGCCGCCGCGCGGCCAGCCGGCCCCCGCGCGCGGGCCGATCCCCGGCGCGGAAGACCCGACGCGCCCGCCGGGCAGCATGAACCCCGTCACGCCGCCGGTCGAGCCGACGCAGGCCGTCCGCCCGGACCCGGAGGCGCCGCAGCCGACGAGCGTGCTCGCCGCGCCGGCGCCGGAGACGCAGAGCATCATGCCGCCGGTGCCGCGGCCGGAAACCGGACCGGGGACGCCGTTGCCGGACCCCGGCACCGAAAGCGTGCTGCCCGAGCGCACCAGCGAAGGACGGCACACGGGAACCGGCACCGGGACGGGGACCGGCAGCGGATCCGGCTCGGTATCCGGTTCGTTCCCCGGCACTTCGCGGCGGACGTCGTCGCGGACGTCCCGGTCGCGCCGCGGCCGGCTCGGGGCGGGGTTGGTCGAGGTCCCGCCGGTGCCCGCGCGCGATCCCGCGTCGGCGGTGCTGACGAACCCGGTGGTGTCGGAGGAAAAGCGGTTCTGCGGCAGCTGCAACGCGAAGGTCGGCCGCGGCAAGGACGGGCAACCCGGTTCGCCGGAAGGCAAGTGCGAGAACTGCGGCGCGCCGTTCTCGTTCGTCCCGAAGCTGCAGCCGAACGAGCTCGTCGGCGGCCAGTACGAGGTCCTCGGCGCGATCGCCTACGGCGGCCTGGGCTGGATCTACCTGGCGCAGGACCACAACGTCAGCGACCGCTGGGTAGTCCTCAAAGGACTGATCGACACCGGTGACGCGACGGCGATGGCGGCCGCGGCCAACGAGCAGCGGTTCCTCGCCGAGGTCGAACACCCCAACATCGTCAAGATCCACAACTTCGTGCAGCACCCGGACGCCCACAGCGGCACGACCACCGGCTACATCGTCATGGAGTACGTCGGTGGCCAGTCGCTGCGGCAGCTCGCGCTGGCGCACCACCGGGAAAGCCGCCGTCCGGAGCCGCTGCCGATCGGCCAGGTCATCGCGTACGGGCTGGAGATCCTGCCCGCGCTGGGCTACCTGCACAGCCAGGGCCTGCTCTACTGCGACCTCAAGCCCGACAACGTCATCCAGACCAACGAGCAGCTGAAGCTGATCGACCTCGGCGCGGTCCGCCGCACCGACGACTACGAGAGCCCGCTGTTCTTCACCACCGGCTACAGCGCGCCGGAACTGCCGACGCAGGGCGCGTCGGTGGCCTCGGACCTGTTCACCGTCGGGCGCACGCTCGCCGTGCTGAGCTTCGAGTTCACCGGCTACACCACCAAGTACAAGACGACCCTGCCCGGCCCGGACGTCGTCCCGCTGTTCACGCTGTTCGGTTCGTACTACCGGTTCCTGCGGCGGGCGACGCACACGGACCCGGACCGGCGGTTCCTCTCCGCCGAGGAGATGGCCGATCAGCTCACCGGGGTGCTGCGCGAGATCATGGCGCTCGGCACCGGCAAGCCGCGGCCCGGCGTGTCCACGGTGTTCGGCCCGGAGAGCCGCACGTTCGGCGTGCAGCTGGTGGTGCCCGAAGCCGGCGCCAGCGTGCCGCTGCCCGGTGCGGCCGAGGTCGTCGCCGGGCTGCCGATCCCGCAGGTGGACACGGACGACCCGGCAGCGGGCGTGCTCGCCACCACGACCGCGCTCGACCCGCGGGCCGCGATCGAAGCGCTGGCCGGCGCGCCGCGGGAGTCGATCGAGGTGCGGCTGCGGATCGTGCGCGCCCGGGTCGAGCTGGGCGAGTTCGCGGAGGCGCAGCGGCAGCTGCAGGCGGCGCAGTACCTGGCCATCAAGAACGGCTTCCCGCACGACTGGCGGATCGACTGGTACCGCGGCCTGATCGAACTCGCGGGTGGCCGTTCGCGGGTTGCGCACGTCGCGTTCGAAGCGGTGTACGACGACCTGCCGGGTGAAGTCGCCCCGAAGCTCGCGCTGGGCATCAGCGCCGAAGGCGTCGGCGACTACTTCGCGGCCGCGCGGTTCTACGAGCTGGTCTGGCGCACCGACCGCACCTACGTCAGCGCCGCCTTCGGCCTCGCCCGCGTGTACCTGGCGCAGGGCGCGCGGGCGAGCGCGGTCGAGGTGCTGGAGACCGTGCCGCCGTCCTCGACCCACTACGTCGACGCGCAGGTCGCGGCGATCAAGATCAAGACGACGGCGACCAAGGCCAAGGGCCGCGAGACCCCGGTCACCGAGCACGACCTGCTCGACGCGTCCGCGCGGCTCGAGCGGCTCCGGCTGGACGTCGAACGCCAGACGCGCCTGTCCGCCGGCGTGCTCGAAGCCGCGCACGAATGGCTCAAGCAGGGCAAACCGACACCGGGTGCACGGGTCCTGGGGTGCCGGCTCGAGGAACGCGAGCTGCGGTTCGGCCTCGAGCGGTGCTACCGGGCGCTGGCCCGGCTGGCGGGCACGCTCGAGCAGCGCATCGAGCTGGTGGACCGGGCGAACGCGATCCGGCCCCGGACGCTCACCTGATCAGGGGTTGATCTCCCAGTCGCGTTCGCTGCGCGCACGCTGGTTCTTCTCGTGCTGCGCGGCCAGCTTCTCCAGCGCCTGCGGGTCACCGTGGGTGTTGAAGTGCTCGAAGCCGACGACGACGAACAGCGCCCGCGCGCTGACCGCGATCGGGCCGTCCTCGGCGTCGAGGCGGCCGTCCGCGCTGACGTAGATCTTGCGGCCCGCGATGCCGTCCAGCCGCGCCTCGATGAACAGCGTCGACCCGACCGGGACGGGCCGCCGGAAGTCCGTCTCGAGCTTGCCGGTCACCGCCGGGCGGCGCATCAGGTTGCCGACCGTCGAGCCGAGCGCCTCGTCGAACGCGCAGGCCAGCAGGCCGCCGTGGGCAAGCCCGGGCGCGCCCTGGTGGGCGGCGGTGACGGTGAACCGCGAGTGCACGACCTGGCCCTCGCCGACGGTCGAGCGCAGGTGCAGCCCGGCGTCGGCCTCGTCGCCGCACCCGAAGCACTCCGCGAAGTGCACACCGAGTTCGGTGCCCGGCTCCGGCGCCTTGGGGTGCGGGACGGCGGGCTCCACCGCCACCGGCGGCCAGGGTTGAGAAACACGACTCATGCGCTGACGTTAACCGGCGGGTAGCCGGCCGCCGCGCGCGACCCGGGACGTCGGCACGGCACCCACATCTCTCAGTAGCCGGAAAGTTCCCCACCGTAGACATTCTCCGGCTCAGGCTGCCGACGCCGGGGACCCGGTCGAGACTGGGCCGATGAGCTCGAACGGCCCAGTGGGCACTGCACGGGAGGAGTCGTCGCCGGCATGAGCGAACCAGCAGCAACGACGGGCAAACCGTCAGTGGACGAGAGAACCGTCAAGCGCGCCGTGTGGGCGTCGGCGATGGGCAACGCCACCGAGTGGTACGACTACGGCGTCTTCACCTCGGGCGCGATCGCGGTGAGCATCGGTACGCAGTTCTTCCCCGGTGAGGGGAACGCCGTGCTGAAGTCGCTGGCGCTGCTCGCGGTCGGGTTCATCGTGCGGCCGTTCGGCGGGGCGTTCTTCGGCCCGCTCGGCGACAAGCTCGGCCGCAAACGGGTTCTCGCCATCACGATCCTGCTGATGTCCGGCTGCACGTTCCTGGTCGGCGTCCTGCCGACGTACGCCGGCAGCTACAGCATGGGCATCGCCGCGCCGATCGCGATCCTGCTGCTGCGGATCATCCAGGGCTTCTCCACCGGCGGCGAGTACGGCGGCGCGGCGACCTTCATCGCCGAGTACTCCCCGACGAAGCGCCGTGGCTTCTTCGGCAGCTTCCTCGAGCTCGGCACGCTCGCCGGCTACGTGCTCGGCAACCTGGTCGTGCTGTCGGTGACGCTGTCCCTGTCGTCCGACCAGGTCAATGCCTGGGGCTGGCGGATCCCGTTCTTCGTCGCGCTGCCGCTCGGCCTGATCGGGCTCTACCTGCGGAACAAGCTCGAGGACACCCCCGAGTTCCGCCGGATGGAGGCCGCGGGCGAGGCGCCGACGAAGGCGCCGCTGAAGGAGATCTTCGTCCGCAACTGGCGGATGATCCTCAACCTGATCGGCATCGTGCTGCTGCTGAACGTCGCGGACTACCTGCTGCTGACCACGATGCCGACGTACTTCACGGACACGTTGAAGATCAACGACAACACGGCGACGCTGATCATCATCGCGGTCGAGGTCATCCAGATGGCGATCATCATCCCGCTCGGCGCACTGTCGGACCGGATCGGCCGGAAACCGCTGCTGCTCACCGCGGCCATCGGGTTCCTGGTGCTCAGCTGGCCCTGCCTCAAGCTGATGCAGTCCGGCAGCATCCTGTGGCTGTTCGTCGGGTTCCTGATCGTGGCGATCCTGCTGGTCTTCATGCTCGCGGTGATCGGCTCGACGTTCCCGGCGATGTTCCCGACCCGGGTGCGCTACGGCTCGTTCGCGATCGGCTACAACATCTCGACGTCGCTGTTCGGCGGCACCTGCGGTGTCATCGTGACGGCGTTGATCAAGAGCACCGGCAACGAGGACTGGCCGGCGTACTACCTGATGGCCGCCGCGTTGATCGCGATCCTCCCGATCATCCGCATCCCGGAGACGTCACAGGTGCCGATGGACCAGATCGACACCGAGGACAACACCGGAAAGCTGGCCTCCGCGTCCGCTCAACGC
>NZ_JBHVXZ010000173.1:0-15784 GCF_042881395.1 Amycolatopsis sp. NPDC058278
TGGATCGGCCGGTCGCGCCGGCCTGACACGCCGAACGCGCCGCTTACACGAGAACGCGCCGCTTACGGAGCAGACGATCTTTATCGGGCGCGCTTTTATTGGGCGGAATACGGGGACCGGTGCTCCAGCGACGGGCTGGCAGCCGGGTACCGGCCGTCCTGGCCCGGCACCGGGGTGACCGTCGTGCCCTGCTGCTCCGCCTCCACCCGCGGCCGGGGGCCGCGCTGGACGACCGCCTCCACCTCCTGCTCACCGCGGATGCGGGCCAGGACGCCGAGGGTGATCGCATGGGCCAGCGCGAGGATCAGCAGCAGCACCCCGATCCGCCCGACCACGCCGGGCAGGTCGCTTTCGCCCATGTCGATGGTCGAGATCAGCGCCAGCACCCCCAGCGTCGCGAGGTGGAACAGCACCGTGACCAGGCGGGTCATCGAAGCGCCCGCGGCTGGGTCGCCGTAGGAGTTCTCCAGGTACCGGCGGCCGCTGCGGTAGATGATCTGCCCGTCTATCAGGACCAGCGCAACGCCGATCGCGAGGAACGACAGGTACGCGTTCGTGGTCATGCCGGACGCTCCTTCCTGGGGGACCTTGCCGGGGGAATACCCGGCAGGTCGCGCAGGGAAACGCTCCCGTCACGCGGTGAACGCGCTCACCCGGTGAAGGTGTCCGGGTCCGGCCCGGTGCGGCGGCCTTCGTCCAGCCGGCCGATCTCCGCCATGTCCTCGTCGTCGAGCTCGAAGCCGAACACGTCGATGTTCTCGCGCATCCGGCCGGGCGAGGCCGACTTCGGGAAGACGACGTTCCCGAGCTGGACGTGCCAGCGCAGCACGATCTGCGCGGCCGTCCGCCCGTGCTTTTCCGCCAGGCCGGTGAGCACCGGGTCGCCGAGCACGCCGGCCTGCGCCAGCGGGCTCCACGCCTCGGTGGCGATGCCGTGCGCCCGGTGGTACTCGCGCAGCTCCGCCTGCTGCAGCGCCGGGTGCAGCTCGATCTGGTTGACCGCGGGCACCAGGGACGTCTCCTCGGCGAGGCGGTCGAGGTGGGCGGGCTGGAAGTTGGACACGCCGACCGCGCGGGCCTTGCCCGCCCGGAGGATGTCTTCGAAGCCCTGCCACGTCCGGACGAACGTGTCCTTGGCCGGCAACGGCCAGTTGATCAGGTAGAGGTCGACGTAGTCGAAGCCGAGCCGGCGCAGGCTGCCTTCGAGCGCGGTGATCGCGTTGTCGTGCCCGTGCGCGTCGTTCGCCAGCTTCGTCGTGACGAACACGTCCTCCCGCGCCACGCCGGACTCCGCGATCCCGGCGGCGACACCGGCCTCGTTGCGGTACGCCTGTGCGGTGTCGACGTGGCGGTACCCCGTCTCCAGGGCCGTCCGCACGGCCTGGGCGGTTTCCTCCGGCGGGATCCGGAAAACACCGAACCCGAGCTGCGGGATCCGCACGCCACGCCCTTGTCCAGTGTTGTTCAATTCCAAGGTGGGAACGCCGGCAGTGGTGGTCGTCATGAATCCGGCCTACCCGGCGGTCCCCGGACGCGAAACGCGGCGGGGCGGATGATCCCGCCCCGCCGCGACAACTCACCCCGAACGGGTGACCCGCGGGTTTACCGCCCCGGGCGGTCCACGTCACCGCGCCAGCTGCCGGTCTCCCGGCCGCGCTGCTCGATGAACTCCTTGAACCGCTTGAGATCGCCCTTCACACGGCGGTCGAGCACGCCGAGCTTGTCCGCGACGGTCTCGGCGAAGCCCTCCGGGTCGATGTCCATCTGCGCGGTCACCCGGGTGTGCGAGTCGTCCAGCCGGTGGAAGGTGATGACGCCGGCGTGGTCCGGACCGGAGTCCGACGTCCAGGCGACCCGCTCGTCGGGGTGCTGCTCGGTGATCGTCGCGTCGAATTCGCGCGTCACGCCACCGAACCGCGTCACCCAGTGGGTGTGGGTGGCGTCCACCTGGCGGATCTCTTCGACGCCCTCCATGAACTGCGGGAATTCCTCGAACTGCGTCCACTGGTTGTACGCGGTCGAAACGGGGACTTCCACGTCCACGATTTCGGTGATCGTGCTCATGCACTCCTCCTCGTCGATGGTCGGTACTCGTCATTGAGGGCACAAATCGGCTACCCGGTGCACCGGCGGTCAAACGCGACGCGGTTGACATCGGCCCGGGCCGGGTACACGGCGGCCAGGCAAGGAGGTGTTCGGTGATCGAAGAGGTGAACAAGAAACCGGCTTCCGACCGCTCGGTCGGCGAACTGGTGACGGACCTGACCGGCGAGGTCAAACGGCTCGTCCGCGACGAAATGCGGCTCGCGGTCTTCGAACTGCAGCGCAAGGGCAAGAAGATGGGCCTCGGCGCCGGGTTGTTCGGTGCCGCGGGGCTGTTCGCGTTCCTCGGGGCCGCCACGCTGGTCGCGGCGGCCGTGCTGGCGCTCGCGCTGGTCCTGCCCGGCTGGCTGGCGGCGGTGATCGTCGCGGTCGCGCTGTTCGTCGTGGCCGGGATCGCGGCCCTGGTCGGCAAGAAGGAAGTGACGCAAGGGGTGCCGCCGGTGCCCGAAGAAGCGATCAGCGGCGTCCGCGAAGACGTGGACACCGTGAAGCAGGGAGTGCGGACATGAGCGGGGACTTCCCGAAGAACGCCGAGGAAGCACGCCTCGACCGGGACGCCACGCGGGAGGAGCTCACCGAGACCCTCGAAGCGCTCGGGCAGAAGCTCGACGTGAAGGCGAGGGTCAAGGAGAACGTCGACGAAAAGCTCGACCAGGCGACCGCGAAGGTCGCCGACGTGACGAACGAGCCGACCGCGGTCAAGTTCCGCCAGGGCGCCGACGCCGTCCGCGCCAACCCGCTGCCGGTCTTCGCCGGCGTGCTGGGCCTGCTGATCCTGATCCGCCTGATCCTGCGCCGGAGGAACTCGTGAACAAAGCGCTCTACAAGCCGCTGAGCTGGGTGGTGGGTGCCCTGGGCGGCATCCTCGCCGGCCAGGTGTTCAAGCAGGTCTGGAGCCGCGTGGCCGGGGAGGACGACGCCCCCGACGCCACCGACCGCGACTACACCTGGCGTCAGGTGGTCATCGCGGCGGCGGTGCAGGGGGCGATCTTCGGTGCCGTCAAGGCCGCCACCGAACGTGCGGGCGCCGTCGGTTACCGCAAGGCGACCGGCGACTGGCCGGGCGACGACTGACCACCGCGACGACCGGCCACCGTGCCGGCCGACCACAGAGTGGACGGCGGGAGGCGTGTCCGCCGGGCGGTCACGCCTCCCGGCCGGGCTCGAGGGCCAGGCCGGCGAGCGCGGAACCGACGCGGGGGTGGATCTTCAGCACCAGGTCGGCGCCGGTGGCTTCGATCGAACGGGTGACCGCGTGGCCGCCGAGCACGACGGCGAGTTCGGTGCGGGCGTGCGCCTGCAGCAGCGAGCGGACCCCGGCGCAGCTCAGGAAGGCGACCCGGGTCAGGTCGACGACCAGGCGCTCACCGGTGGCGAGGGCTTCGTCGAGGGTGCCGACCGTGGCGGCGTCGATGTCGCCGACCACGGTGAGGACGGTGACCCCGCCCGGCCGCTCGGTGGTGGTGACGGTCAGGCTGGAGGGTTCGTAGATCGTGCGGAAACAGTCGTACATGGCGCTCCCTCGGGTTCAGCGTTGCAGGGGCGCTGACCGGAGCACGTGTCTGAACAACAGCCAACACCCCTGACCGTACGCCACTGCGCGATGAGGTCAACCCCGCGGGTTTCCCGGCTCCGACCTCGGGTAATCCGTTCGGGACGGAGATCCGGCCCGGAAGGAGATCCATGCGTGTCGTGATCGTCGGCGGCGGTTTCGCCGGTTACCACGCGGCGAAGAGCCTACGGAAGGAAGCCGGCGAAGACGTCGAAGTCGTCGTGCTGAACCCGACGGATTACTTCCTCTACCTGCCGTTGCTGCCGGAAGTGGCGGCCGGGATCCTCGACCCGCGGCGAGTAGCGGTTTCGATCCCCGACACGCTGTGCGGAGTCCGCCTGGTCCTCGGTGTGGCCACCGGCGTCGACTTCGACGCCCGCCACGTCACCTACACCGATCCCGAGGACAACGAACACCGGATCGGGTACGACCGGCTGGTGCTGGCCGCGGGCAGCGTCAACAAGCTGTTGCCGATCCCGGGCGTCCCGGAGTACGCGCACGGGTTCCGCGGCGTGCCGGAGGCGTTGTACCTGCGCGACCACATCACCCGGCAGATCGAACTGGCCGCCGCGGCCGACGACCCGGCCGAACGCGAAGCGCGCTGCACGTTCGTGGTGGTCGGGGCCGGCTACACCGGCACCGAGGTCGCCGCGCAGGGTCCCGCGTTCACCGCGGCGCTCGCCGCGCGCCACCCCGAGCTGGCCGGGCAGCAGATCCGCTGGCTGCTGCTCGACGTCGCCGAGCGGGTGCTGCCCGAGCTCGCCGGGCGGCTCGGCCGGACCGCCGACCGGGTGCTGCGCTCGCGCGGGGTCGAGGTGCTGATGAAGACGTCGGTCGACCACGCCGACGCCAAAGGGGTCACGCTGACCAACGGCGACGCCGTGCCGACCCGCACCCTCGTGTGGTGCGTCGGCGTGCGGCCGGACCCGCTGGTGGCCGGCCTCGGGCTCGAGACCGCGAAGGGCCGGCTGGTGGTCACCGAGCAGCTGAACGTGCCGGGCCGCGAGGACGTCTTCGCCTGCGGCGACGCGGCCGCGGTGCCCGACCTCACCCGCCCCGGCCAGTACACCGCGATGACCGCGCAGCACGCCGAGCGGCAGGGGAAGCTCGCCGGGCGCAATGTGGCGGCGTCGCTCGGGTACGGCCGCCGCGGCACCTACCGGCACCACGACCTCGGCTTCGTCGTCGACCTCGGGGCCGGCGCCGCCGCGGCGAACCCGTTGCACATCCCGTTGTCCGGGCGCCCCGCGAAGGCCGTGACGCGCGGCTACCACCTCATGGCGATGCCGGGCAACCGCGTGCGCACGGCCGCCGACTGGGTCCTGGAGGCGCTGACCGGCCGCCAGACCGTCCAATTGGGACTCGTCCGCTCCGGCGCCGTGCCGCTCGACATGGACAGCCCGGAACTCCCCCGTCGCTGAAACCCCTTGCGGTGAAAGGAAAGCTCATGCCCGCCGAACCCGAACCCGTCCGCTCCGAAGGCCCCGCCGTGGTGGTCGCCGGGGACCCGTCGGGCGCCAAGGTGATCGTCCTCGACCCGGCAGGCGCCGCGAAGCACGACGAACTGCCGGCGACCTGGCGGCCGCTGGCGGAGAAGCGAGCCGTCTTCTGGTGCCGGGTACCCGCCGGCGGCGCGCTGACCGAAGCCGACGACCTCCTCGGCGACGCCGGCCCGGGCGATCCCGAGATCGCCGTGGTGGCCGGCGGCCCGTTCGCGGCGGAAGCGCTGCAGCTCGTCGAACGGCACCCGGGCGCGGCGACCCACCTGCTGCTGGTCGACCCGGCCTCGGACGCGTTCCTCGCCTCCGACGACGCCGCCCAGGCCAACGAAGCCTGGCTCGCCGAACACGACGACGTCGTCGCCAAGCTGCGCGAGGCGGGCACGGAGGTGCGGGTGATCGCGTCGAGCACCGAGAGCCCGGAAGACCGCGTGCCGCCGCCGCTGCCGCTCGGCCACCCGGGCGTGGTCACGGCGGTGCGCTCGGCCCTCAGCCTGGACTAGCCTCTCCGGGCGGCGGCGAGGTCAGGCCACGCTCACGTCGAGGACTGGCGCTGCCCAGTGGCCAGGTCCACGAAGGCCCGCACCACCGGGGACGCCGAGCCGGACCGCCACGCCAGGCCCACGTCGATCCTCGGTGGCGGGTCGTCCAGCCGGCGCAGCACCACGCCGCGGCGGCGCAGCGCCCGCGCCCGGTGTTCCGGGACCGCCGCGAGGCCCGCGCCTTCGGCGACCGCGCGCATCAGCTGCTCGTCCTCCGGTTCTTCACGGACGATCGGTGGCAGCCCGCCGGGCCAGACCTGGCCGCTGATCGCGTCGTACTGGCCGGGGCCGTTCTCCCGCGGCCAGAACACCACCGGCTCGGTGGCGATCGCGGCCCGCCGCACCCGGCCGCG
Organism: Amycolatopsis sp. NPDC058278; assembly: GCF_042881395.1. Taxonomy (NCBI): domain Bacteria; kingdom Bacillati; phylum Actinomycetota; class Actinomycetes; order Pseudonocardiales; family Pseudonocardiaceae; genus Amycolatopsis; species Amycolatopsis sp. NPDC058278. The sequence goes on from NZ_JBHVXZ010000173.1 coordinate 6,050, forward strand.
GCGGTGGGCAAGGGGATGCGCCGACGGCAGCGCGAGCAGGACCTCCTCCGAGCCGACCACCGCGACCTCGATGCCCGGGGCGGTGACCGGCGGCCGCACGAAGCCGACGTCGATTTCGCCCGCCGCCAGCCGAGCCAGGTTCAAGCTGGTCCAGCCCGTTTCCAAGGCGAGTTCGACGTCCGGGTACCGCTCGCGATAAGCCGCGACCAGATCGCCGGCCGGCGGGCCGGGCGCCGAACGCGTGTAGGCGATCCGCAGCCGCCCGGCGTCGCCCCGGCCCGCCGCGGTGATCGCGCCCCGGGCGCGGTCCAGCCGGTCGAGCAGGTCGCGTGCCTCGGCGGCGGCCACGCGCCCGGCGCCGGTCAGCGCGAAGCGCGGGCCGGTGCGGTCGAGCAGCGCGACACCCAGGTCCGCCTCGAAGGCGCGGATCTGCTGGCTCAGCGACGGCTGGGAGACGAACAGCCGGGCGGCCGCCCTCGTGAAGTGCATCTCCTCGGCGAGCACCGCGAAGTAGTGCCATCGGCGAAGATCCACCCGCCCATTATAGGGCGGTCCTATGATTTCATCGGGACGAAGTCTTGGACCGGGCGGCCCGCACGCTGCTGTTCTGGGACCATGACCACGACCAGCGCGCCCCTGACCCGCACTGACCGCAAGCTGCTCGCCCTGGCCGCCGCGGCGGACCGGGGGCTCGCCGCCCCGATGGCCGGGTTCGTCGACCTCACCGCCGTCCGGGAAGCCGTCGAAGACCTGACGAAGGCGTTCGCGCCGCTGGGGCGGGTCCAGCACACGGTCGCCGCCAAGGCGTGCGGCCTGGCGCCCCTCCTGCGGTTCCTCGGCGACCTCGGGATCGACGCCGAGGTCGCGAGCCCGGGCGAGACGGCCGTCGCGGAGGCCGCGGGCCTGCGCGGCCCGCGGCTGGTGCTCGACTCCCCCGCCAAGACGACCGCCGAGCTCGCGCACGCACTGGCCGAGGGCACGGCGGTCAACGCCGACAACTTCCAGGAGCTCGCCCGGCTCGACGCACTGGTCGGCGCGACATCGCCGCGGTCGGTGCTGGGTGTGCGGATCAACCCGCAGGTCGGGGCCGGCCGGATCGGCGACACGAGCACCGCGACCGCGGCGTCGAAGTTCGGGATTCCGTTGCGGGACCACGGAAACCGGGGACTGCTGCTCGAGTCCTTCGCGCACCGGCCGTGGCTGACCCGGCTGCACGTCCACGTCGGCTCGCAGGGCTGCCCGCCGGAGCTGATGGCCGACGGCGTCGCCGCGGCGCACGAACTCGCCGAAGAGATCAACGCCGAGGCCGGGTACCGGCAGGTCACCAGTCTCGACATCGGTGGCGGCCTGCCGGTGGACTTCACTTCCGACGAGCCCGGCCCGACGTACGCCGGTTACGTCGCGACGCTGCTGGCGCGGGTCCCGGCCCTGGCCGACGGGCGCTATGCGCTCGTCACCGAGTTCGGCCGCTCCCTGCTGGCGAAGAGCGGCTTCCTCGTCAGCACGGTGGAGTACACCAAGGTCGCCGGAGGCCGGCACATCGCCGTGACGCACGCGGGCGGCCAGGTGGCGGCGCGCACGGTGCTGCAGCCGGAGCACTGGCCGCTGCGGATCGGCGCGTTCGACGCCACCGGGGTCCCGAAGACGGGATCCGAGGTGCCCCAGGACATCGCCGGTCCCCTGTGCTTCGCCGGCGACCTCCTCGCCCGCGAGCGGCCGCTGCCGCTGCTCGAACCGGGCGACCTCGTCGTCGCCCACGACACCGGCGCGTACTACTTCGGCGCGCACTACGCGTACAACACGCTGCCGCGCCCGGCCGTGTACGGGTTCACCGTGTCCGGCCACGGCGACGTCGAGTTCACGCCGCTTCGCCGCGCGCAGACCCTCGCCGAACTGGTCGCCGACGCGGGCGGCGAATTCCTCGGAACGCTCCCGGAAGCTTGATCGACCGCGTACGATCCCGGGCACGCCGAGGGGAGACTGCCATGGGGGCCGGTCGTGCGCGCGCTTTTCGGGGGTCCGGGTGGCGGAGCCCCCGGCCCGGGCCGGAGGCCCGGTTGTCACAGCCGCGGTTCGCCGCGCTGTCAGTGGGGATCGTCGTCGCCGTCCAAGCCGTCGTGCTGACGGCCTTGTCCGGGCGCTACGGCTTCCACCGCGACGAGCTGTACTTCGTCGCCGCGGGCCGCCGGCCGGACTGGGGGTACGTCGACAACCCGCCGATCACGCCGTGGCTCGCCCGGGCGTCGACGGCGTTGTTCGGCGAGACGCCCGCGGGGCTGCGGGTGATCGCGACCCTGCTCGGCATGGCGACCGTGGTGGTCGTCGCGCTGATCGCCCGCGAGTTCGGCGGCGGCCGCGGCGTCCAGCTGTTCACCGCGATCGCGACCGCGTTGTCGTCCTACGTCCTGGTCGTGTCGCACATGCTGGCGACCAACTCCGCGGACGTGCTGCTGTGGTCGGTGATCGCGCTGTGCGGCCTGCGGCTGCTGCGCACCGGCGACGGCCGGTGGTGGCTCGCCGTCGGTGCCGCCGCCGGGCTCGGCCTGGCGAACAAGTGGCTCGTCCTGCTCCTGCTGTCCGGGCTCGGCATCGGCGTCGCCATCGCCGGGCCGCGCCGGGCGCTGCGGACCTGGTGGCTCGCCGCCGGCATCGGGATCGCCGCCGTCCTGGCGGCCCCGGTGGTGCTCTGGCAGGCGTCGCACGGCTGGCCGATGCTCACCGTGGCCGGCGGGATCAGCGAGGACGACGGCGCCGAGAACCGCCTCCTGTTCGTGCCGATGCAGCTGCTCCTCCTTTCGCCGGTGCTGGTGCCGGTGTGGATCGCCGGGCTCGTGCGGCCGTGGCGTGACCCCGCTCTGCGCTGGGCGCGCCCGCTGGCCATCGCCTACCCGGTGGTCTGCGCCGAACTCCTGGTGCTCGGCGGGAAGCCGTACTACTCGGTGCCACTGCTGCTGCCGCTGGTGGCGCTGGGCGCGGAACCGGTGCTGCGGTGGCTGGGCCGGGGCGGGACCCTCCGGCGGGCGCTCACCGGCGCGGCCGCCGCGGTGTGCGTGGCCGTGTCCGTCCTCGTCGGACTCCCGGTCGTCCCGGCCTCGGCGCTGAACGGCCCGCTGCTGGCGATGAACAAGGAGCCGGGCGAGCAGGTCGGCTGGCCGGACTTCGCCGGCAGCGTCGCGGGTGCGTGGCGGCGGATCCCGGACGCCGACCGCGACACCGCGGTCATCCTCGCCGGCAACTACGGCGAGGCCGGGGCGATCGAGCGCTACGGCCCCGAATTCGGGCTGCCGCAGCCGTATTCGCCGCACATGTCGTACGCGGACTGGGGACCACCCCCGGACCGGCTGGTCGGCCCGGTGCTGCTGATCGGCCGGGTGCGGCCCGGCTCGCCTGCGTCGAGGCTGATCACCGGCTGCCGAGCGGTCGCCAAGCACCACAACGCCGAAGGTGTCGACAACGACGAAGAAGGTGTCGTGCTTTCGCTGTGCACGCTGACGCGACCCTGGTCGCAGGCGTGGCCCCAGCTGCGGCATTACTACTGAGCGGTTCGTCCGGTTCGCGCTACCCTCGGGCGCATGGTGGCGAGGCGCACGGCGGTGGCCGTGGTGGGGGCGGGCCCGGCCGGACTCACGGTGGCGAACCTCCTGCGGCGCGCGGGAATCGGCTGCGTGCTGCTGGAGGCGCGGAGCCGGGCGTTCATCGAACAGCGGCCGCGCGCCGGGTTCATCGAGGAGTGGGCGGTCCGCGGGCTCGAACGGCGGGGCCTCGGCGAGCGGCTCGTCGCGAAGGCGCCGCGGCACGAGAAGTTCGAGTTCCGGTTCGGCGGGCAGCGGCACGTCTTCCGCTACGGGGACGTCACCGGGCAGCGGCATTTCGTCTACCCGCAACAGCTTCTGGTGACCGATCTGGTCGCGCAGTACACCGGCGGCGGTGGTGAGGCGGTCTTCGAGGTCTCGGCCGTCGAGCTGCACGACCTGACGTCGGACTCCCCCGCCGTCACGTTCCGGGCCGGCGGCGGCGAGCACCGGATCGACTGCGACTTCGTCGCCGGCTGCGACGGCGCCCGCGGCGTCTGCCAGGGCTACCTGCCGGCGGAATCGACGGTAAAAGCCCACCACGACTACGGAATCGGCTGGCTGGCGCTGCTCGCGGAGGCACCACCGTCCGCCGACGGCGTGCTGTTCGGCATCCACCCGCGCGGGTTCGCCGCGCACATGGCGCGCACGCCGGCGGTGACGCGGTTCTACCTGCAGACCGCGCCCGGCGAGACCGAGGCGGACTGGCCCGACGAGCGCGTGTGGCAGGAGCTGCACGCCCGGCTGACCGTGCCCGGCGGGGAGGTCATCGAGGGCAAGCTCTTCGAGAAGCGCATCCTCGACATGCACAACTACGTCGTCGAGCCGATGTCGCACGGCCAGCTGCACCTCGCGGGCGAGGCGGCGCACCTGGTCGCGCCGATCGCGGCGAAGGGCATGAACCTCGCCCTGCACGACGCTTTCCTGCTCACCGAGGCGTTCGAGGCGTACTACGCGGGCGACCCGGCGCCGCTGGCCGGCTACTCCGCCGCGTGCCTGCCGCTGGTGTGGCAGTACCAGGAGTTTTCGCTGTGGCTGTCGGACATCTTCCACCACACCGCGGCCGCGGGCGAGAACCCGTTCGGGGCGCGCATCGCGGAAGCCCGGATGCGCCGCCTGCTCGGTTCGCCCGCGGCCGCGGCGGCGTTCGCGGAGCTCTACATCGGCAAGAACGCGGACTTCTGAGGCCCGGCTGACGCTGTCAAGAAGAACAAGACTGCACTTCCCGCGAGATTGCGGGCACGCTCTCCGGCATGCCGGAAATCGCCGCGGAGCAGGACCACGTGAACGTTCTTTACGCCCGCCTCGACGCGTTGCGCGAGGAGGCGGCCGCCGCACTCGCCCGCGGCCACGCTTCGGACGTGTGGCGGGCCGAGGTGGCGCGGCTCGCGGCGGTCGAGGACGGGCTGTGCTTCGGCCGGCTGGACCTGACCGGTGGCCGGCGTGTCCACATCGGGCGAGTCGGGCTGTTCGAGAAGGACAAGGCCCTGCTGGTGGACTGGCGCGCGCCCGCCGCCCGGCCCTTCTACACCGCGACCGCCGCCGAGCCGGGCGAAGTCCTGCGCCGGCGGCGGATCACCACCCGCGGCCGGACCGTCGTCGCCGTGGACGACGAACTGCTCGACCCGGCCGGGCCGAGCGACGGGCTGGTCGGCGACGCCGCGTTGCTTGCCGCGGTCACGGCCGAGCGCACCGGGCGCATGCGCGACATCGTCACGACACTCCAGGCCGAGCAGGACCGCATCATCCGGGACGGCCCCCGGGGCGTGCTCGTCGTGCAGGGCGGCCCGGGCACGGGCAAGACGGCCGTCGCCCTGCACCGGGTCGCGTACCTGCTGTACACCCACGAGCACCTGCGCACCCGCGGCGTGCTCGTCCTCGGCCCCAGCCGGGTGTTCCTCGACTACATCGGCCAGGTGCTGCCCGGGCTCGGCGAGAACCGGGTGGTGACGGCGACCGTGCCCGACCTCGTTCCCGGCGTCGTGGTCACCCGGGTGGACTCGGCGGCGGAAGCCGCCCGCAAGGGCCGGGCGGACATGGCAGCCCGGCTGGCCGAGGCGGTGCGGGCCACCGTCCGGGTGCCCGCGGAGCCGGTGGACGTCGAGTTCGAGCAGCAGGCCCTGCGGCTGGATCCGGCGACGCTCCGCCGGGCCGTGCGGAAGGCCAGGGAGACCGGGCTGCCGCACAACCAGGCTCGTCACGTGTTCCACCGGGAGGTCGTCGCCACGCTGACCGGGGAACTGGCCGCCCGGATGGAGGCGGTGGTGTTCACCGAGACCGGCGAGGCGCTCGACGGCGGCAGTGCGGACGGCCGCCTCGGCGAGGCCGAACTGCGGGCGCTGGCCGCCGCGGGCTTCGTGCTCGGCCCGGACGACGACGACGACAGCCCGCGTACGCTGCTGGACGAGGTGGATCGGGAAGCGTTGCGGACGGCCCTGCTCGCCGACACCGGCGTCCGGGACGTGCTCGACGGGCTGTGGCCGCCGTTGACCCCGGCGGAGGTGGTCGTGGGACCGTGGAGCGCCGCGGACATCCCGTTGCTGGACGAAGCCGCCGCGCTGGTCGGCGAGAGCGTGCCGGTGTTCGGGCACGTGGTGGTCGACGAAGCCCAGGAACTGTCCGAAATGGACTGGCGGATGCTGCTGCGCCGGTGCCCGTCCCGGTCGATGACCGTCGTCGGGGACCCGGCCCAGACCGGGAGCGCGGCGGGTGCCACGTCGTGGGAACGGGCGCCGCGGCCGCACCGGCTCGCGGAGCTGACCGTCGGCTACCGCACCCCGCGGGAAATCATGGAGGCCGCGGCGAAGCTGCTCGCCGCCCACCACCCGGCGTTGCGGGCGCCGACATCGGTGCGGGCGAGTGGAGAGCCACCGTGGCGCCGAGCCGCCGACGACCTGCCCGGTGTGCTCGCCGAACTCGTCGACGAGCACACCGGGGGGCAGCTGGCGATCATCGCGGCGGCGACCCGCGAGCTGGCGGGCGCCCTGTCGCTCCCGGTGCCGCCGGACCTCGCGGGCGAGGTGGTGCTGCTGACCCCGGCCGAAGCGAAGGGCCTCGAGTTCGACTCGGTCGTGATCGCCGACCCTGCCGCCGTCCTCGCGGCCGGCCCGCGCGGACCCAACGACCTCTACGTGGCCATGACGCGCGCCACCCAGCGGCTGGGCGTGGTCCATCCCGGGCCGGTCCCGCGGGAACTGCGTTCGCTGACCGAACGGCGATCTTCAGGGTGACACGTCGTTAGGGTGACACGTCGTTAGGGTGACACAGCGTCAGCTCCAGGCGATCTTGAACACCCAGGTGTAGCGGCCCGCCTGCCGGGCCGCGGCCGGGACGTCGATCACCAGCGAGCCGTTCTCGACCGTCCAGTGCAGGTTCCCGCGGTAGCCGAGCATGCTCACCCGGTCACCGCTGCGGATCGGCACCGGCGCGTCGACGACCACCCGGCTGCCCGGCGCGGTCAGCGAGTGCACGTAGAACGCCTCGTTCTGCTTGACCGTGAACCGCAGGTCGCCGAGCTGGGCCATCCTCGACCAGTACGTGGTCCCGTAGATCGCCTCGCCGTTGACCTTCAGCCACGCGCCCGCGTCCCGCAGGTGCTTCCGCATGACGTCCGGGATCGTGCCGTCGAAGTCCGGGCCGATGTCGAGCAGGAAGTTGCCGTTCTTCGAAACGATGTCGACGAGCGTCCGGACGACCTCCTCCGCCGTCATGTACTTGTCGTCGGGGGTGGCGCGGTTGTAGCCGTAGGAGAACGGGTCGAGGCCCCGGCTCGCCTCCCACTTCGCCACCACGGTGTTCGGGTACGTCGTGTACTCCGGCGTCGTGAAGTCGTGGTCCGGGATGCCGCCGCGGTCGTTGTAGGTGACGTCCTTGGGGCGCTTGCGGTTCTTCGCGCGGTTGAAGTACTCGGTGAGCACGGCCCGGCTGTCGTTGACACCGCCGATGTCGAACCACAGGACGTCGGGGTCGAACTCGCGGATCAGCTCCAGGACCTGCGGCGCCTGGTAGTCGCGGACGAAGTCCTTGCCTGCGGTGTAGCCGGTGTAGGGCAGCGGCGCGCCGGTGTAGGGGTTGCGCGGCGCGTGGCCCATCCACGGGTTGTCCGGGTTGAACCATTCCGGCAGCGAGAAGTACAGGCCGTTGCGCAGCTGGGGCGTGTACTTCCGGGAAGCGGTGAACAGCTCCGCGACGACGTTCCGCTTCGGCCCGAGCTTCACGGAGTTGCGGTCGCTGACCTTGGTGTCCCACAACGCGAAGCCGTCGTGGTGCTTGGACGTCAGGACGTAGTACTCCGCGCCCGCGTCCGCGATGAGGTTCAGCCAGGAGCGCGGGTCGAACTTCGCCGCGGTGAAGAGCGGGATGAAGTCGTCGTAGGTGAAGTTCTCGCCGTACTTCTGCCGGTGGTAGGCGTAGGTGGCGCCGTTCGGGTCCTGCTGGTTCTGCCAGTACCACTCCGCGTACTGCTGCCCCACCGGCGCCCACGCGGGCACGGCGTACACGCCCCAGTGGATGAAGATGCCGAACTTGCTGTCGTTGAACCAATAGGGCGCGCGGTGCGTCGAGAGCGACGCGTCGGCCGGCCGGAAGTCGGGGACGCCGAGGGTGATCGGGACCTGCTGGGTGGCGAGCGTGCCGCGGCCGGCGGTGACCCGGATCTGGCCGTTCGTCGTGGTGCCGGGCGGCACGGACGCGTTCGGGGCCAGGCCGAGCCGGACCGTCGCCTGCTCCCCCGGCGCCAGCGCGCGGACCGTCGCGGGCACGGTCGTCCGGCCGCCCGGGACGTCGACGGTGACGCTGATCCGGTCGCCCGCGCCGAGCCACACGGTTCCGGCGTTGACGATGGTCGCCTCGGCGGCCTGCGGGCCGCCGTCGGTCAGCAGGTTCGCCGTCGAGCGGCCGTCGAGGATCAGGGCCGAGCGGCCCACGGCCACCGGCTGGAGGGTGAGCGCGAAGACGTGCAGGCTGGAGACGTTCGGCGCCGGGTTCGCCGTCGTGGGCAGGGTCAGCGCGACGGCCTCGCGCGCCGGGTCGACCCAGACCTGGCCGATGGCGAGGGAAACCGGGCTGTTGTCGACGACGCCGCCGGGCGCGTAGCGGAACGGCGAGACGAGCGCCCCGGTGGCCGTGTACCAGTCGGGCCCGGACAGGGCGCCGGTGCTCGTGCTGCCGTCGGCGTAGTGCACGGTCGCCGTGCCGCCGGTGGCGCCGTAGCTGGCGGCGACCAGGAAGTACGCGACGAAGTAGCGGCCCTTCGGCAGGTCGAGCCGCTGGCCGGTGGCGGCGATGTTGTTCTTCGCCCCGGCGGCCGCGGACCCGAGCTCGAACGGGACACCGCCGGCGGTGACGGTCTGCCCGGCGGGCAGGTGCTCGGCCGGGAAGGTGTAGCCGGACCCGTCGAAGTCACCGCCGGTGGCCGACGCGCTGTCGATGCCGTCGTTCGTGAACCAGGCATCGAGGGCCACCGGGACCGGCGGCGGAGGCGGGACGATCGGGGTGTCGGCCTGGTCGGGGGCGGCGTCCACGGGAATGGCGGCGCCGGCGGGCGTGCGGCCGGCCGCGCTGAGCGCGACGGCACCACCCAAGGCGATGCCCAGAGCTTGACGGCGGGGGAAGGTCGGCACTGAGCCTCCAGGGATCGGATGATTACGGCAGGATTACGGCAGCGTTTGCCCTCAGGAGGCACATCTGCCGCTGGCGGAACTGATTCATCCGATGAATGAGCCTGCTTGCTGGCTTCTGTCATGTCAAGGGGCCAACCGGCCCGATCGTGGTGAACCGTGCTCGTGTTCGCCGCGTATCCCTAGGTAACGAGCTGCAGCCCTCGCCGTCAGAACCCAGCCGCACCGAAAGGCCAGACCGATGTCCACCGACCCGAACGCGCTGAGCCGCCGCGCGATCGCCATGCTCAAGGCGATCGCCGACGGGCGCGCCGAGCTCCGCTGCAGCTGCGAACCCGACCTCCGCGTGGACGGCCTGTCCTGCTGCGACCAGAACACCGCCCACGACCTCGCCCGTGCCGGGCTGGTCAGAGCCACCCGGCTCGTCGCGCCCGGCCAGTGGGCACCCGCCGAACTGACCGACGCGGGCCACCGCGCCCTGACCGGTTTTCCCGCCGCCGCCGCTTGAGCCTCCCGCTCGGAAAGCCGTGAAGGCCGCCTCCCGG
>NZ_JBHVXZ010000174.1:0-15702 GCF_042881395.1 Amycolatopsis sp. NPDC058278
CTGGCGCAACCGCCACTGCCACCCCAAACGCCACTTCGCCGTCAACTCCAAGATCCGCCGCCCCGATTACCTACCCAACGTTGCTTGATGAAGCAGTAGCACAGGCCCGCGGTGCGGAACGGTTCGCCGAGTTCACCGGCGTAGTGCTCGCTCAGCGCGGTGCGGGCCTCCGCCAGCACGGGGTGGGGGAGCGGCGCCTCTTCGCGGTAGAAGCACAGCAGCCGCGGGACGTCGACGAAGCGGTCGTACATCCGGCGCCGCTCCGCCTGCCACGGGACGCCGGTGACGAGGTCGGCGAACACCTCGTCGGCGCCGGCGAGCCAGCCCGGCTGCACGTCGACCCACGCGCCGGAGCCGAGTTCGGTCCGGTGGGGCGCGAGGTCGTGCAGCGTGACGGGGCCGGATTCGCCGAACAGCGATGCCTGCAGGGCCGGGGTCGTCATGGGTCCGACCGTACACGATGTTCGAACAGATGTTCTACGTGAAACATCGCGTGGCCCGGCCGGACCCCGGCGGCCCGTCAGTGCGTGACGTCGTAGACCAGCTTCTGGACGCCGTTGCCGTAGGCCTCGCTCTCGACGAGCTTCAGGTTCTCCTTGTCCTTGTCGGTCTCGCTGAACAGCCGCTTGCCCGCACCGAGCAGGACGGGGAAGACCAGCAGGTGGTAGCGGTCGATCAGGCCCGCGTCGGCCAGGGCGCGGTTGAGGGTGGCGCTGCCGGCGACGATGATCGGGCCGCCCTCGGTCTCCTTCAGGGCCGCGACCTCGTCCAGCGAGCGCAGGATCGTCGTCTCGCCCCAGTTGTCCACCAGGTCCGTCTCGGTGAGGGTGCTCGACACGACGTACTTCGGCATCGCGTTGTACCCGGCGAACTCCTCGGTCATCCCCGGCCAGACCGGCGCGAACGCCTCGTAGCTGACCCGGCCCATCAGCAAGGCCGTGGCTTCCTCCTGCTCGCTGCCCTTGAGCGCGTAGGCGGCCGGGTCGAACTCGATGTCTTTGAACGTCCAGCCCGCGTTGCGGTAGCCCGGCTCTCCGCCGGGGGCCTCGACGACGCCGTCGAGCGAAACGAACGAGCTGGAGATCAGGGTGCGCATGGTGGTGCTCCTCGGTGGTCGATCCTGCGTCTGCAAGTCTGTCGAACGGGGAAAGCCGGATTCGACACCGGCCCGGCCGAAAACTTCCGCCACACCCCGCCGCGGAACCGGGAGGCCTTGCCCGACGTGGTCCGGGCTCGTACAGTCATGCCCACGCCGGACAAAGGTCTGAACCTGTTGCCGGTGACCGCCGCCTCGAGTGACACAGGAGGTTGACGGTGCGCAGACTTCACGGTGCGGGCGTGCTCGCGGCGACGGCGCTGGGGCTCGCGGTGCTCACCCCGGTGGCGGACGCCCAGGTCGGAACGGGTCCCTGGACCGCGGACTCGCCGGGCTACTCCGAGCAGGAGCGGGGGTGCGGCGACATCTCCGGGCTGACCTTCAAGCTCACCTGCTCGACCGGCAGCGGTGACCAGCGCGCGGAACGCCGCTACACCACCTACACCGGCGGCACCCACCAGTTCGAGGGCTCCTTCAAGATCACCAGCATGACCGGCAGCCGGATCAGCCTGAAGCAGACGTTCCGGGACGGCTCCGACGCCGGCCCGTTCTTCATGCTGGCGGTGGAAAAGGGAGGCCGGCTCTACGCCGTGCACGGCGGGGAGACCATCGCCACCGGGGCGACCGTGGGCACGAGCGTCCGGGTGAACACGATCAACCAGGTCGGCAGCACCCACAAGGTGTACATCAACGGCTCGCAGAAGGACTCGGTTTCGAGCCCGGGCGGCAGCTACTACGACAAGTTCGGCAGCTACCGCACGGCGAGCGGCAAGGGGCCGATCACGGTGGAGTGGAGCGGCATCCGGTTCTGGCACAAGTAGGACAGAGCCGGCGGCGCGCACTGGTCACGGCTCCGCGACCAGCTCCACGCCGGCATCCCATCACCAGGCCGCCCGCGGCGGCGTCCCCGGAGTTCACGCCGGGGGCGCCGCCCAGGCCTCGGGGTCGTCCCAGGCGGACAGCCGCCGCGCGCTGGTGAAGCGGCGGTGCGCGCCGGTCAGCGGGTCGTCGAAGTCGAGGACCTTCGCGAGCAGCTGCAGGGGTTTCGTGAAGTCGCCCAAGGGTTTCTCGCGCAGCTGCGGGTAGAAGTCGTCGCCGAGGATCGGCACGCCGAGGCCGCTCAGGTGCACGCGCAGCTGGTGGGTCCGGCCGGTGGCCGGGACCAGCCGGTACCGGCCCAGCCCGGCGCGGTGCTCGAGCAGGTCGACGTACGTCTCGGCGTTCGGTTCGCCCGGGACCTCCTGGGCGGCGAGCACCCCGCGTTCCTTGACGATCCGGCTCCGGACGGTCCTCGGCAGGGTCAGCGCCGGGTCGTGGGGCGCGATCGCCTCGTACTCCTTGTGCACCCGGCGGTCGCGGAACAACGTCTGGTACTTGCCGCGCAGCGCGGGCGTGATCACGAACATCACCACGCCCGCGGTGACACGGTCCAGGCGGTGCGCGGGGGACAGGTGCGGCAGGTCGAGCTCCCGGCGCAGCCGCACGAGCGCCGTCTCCAGGATGTGCTGCCCGCGCGGGATGGTCGCCAGGAAGTGCGGCTTGTCGACGACGAGCAGGTGCTCGTCGCGGTGCAGGACGTCGATCGCGAAGGGCACCGGCACTTCGTCGGGCAGGTCGCGGTGGAACCAGATGAACGAGCCGGGCGCGTACGGCGTGTCGACGCCGAGCGGGCCGTCGGTGCCGTGGATGCGCTCCTCGCGCAGCATCTGCTCGATGCGATCGGGCGTGACGCGCGGCAGCCGGTCGACGAGGTGCGCCAGCAGGGTCGGCCACTCGCCGTCGGGCAGTTTGAGCCGGGCGGGGTCCAGCCCGTGGCGGGGCGGGATCGGCGGGCGGAGCTTGCGTCTCATCGTGCCCCGACTGTAACTGTGCCTAACCCTCCGACGGCGTCCGGTAGCGCGCGAGGTAGCGGGCGGTCGCCTCGGCGTTCTTCGCTTCGGCGGCCGCGGCGCGGAGGCGGCGTCCGGTGTGGTGCGGGAAGCCCTGGCGGCCGAGCCGGTGCTCGACGCTCTCCTCCATGTACGCGCACGAGTAGAAGTACGCGACCAGGGCGGCCATCAGGACCAGCGAGAGCCGCAGCCAGATCGAGCCGGGCAGCAGCAGCCACACCGCGCACAGCGGCACGATGCCGACCGACCGCTGGAGCACGAACCGGGCACGCCAGTGCTTCGACGTCGCATCGTGCAACGCCCAGTCGTTGTAGCGCTCCGGGAGCCGCACGCCGACGGCGTAACCGAACCAGCGGAGCACACTCGGTCGTTCCATGGCTTCGAGAGTACACTAATACTTAGTACACTAACCATTAGCGCGATCGACGACACAGGAGGATCGGACCATGATCGACCTGGGTGAGGACCCCCTGAAGCTGGACCGGCAGGTGTGCTTCGCGCTGTCGGTGGCTTCGCGCAGCGTGATCGCGATCTACCGGCCGCTGCTCGAGCCGTACGGCCTGACCCATCCGCAGTACCTGGTGATGCTCGCGCTGTGGGAGCGGTCCCCGCGCTCGGTGAAGGACCTCGGCACCGCCCTGCGTCACGAACCGGCGACGCTCTCGCCGCTGCTCAAGCGGCTGGAGGCGCTCGGGTACGTGACGCGCAGCCGCAGCCGCGCGGACGAACGCCGGCTGACGGTCGAGCTGACCGCGACCGGCCGGGCGCTGCGGGCCGAGGCGGAGAAGATCCCGTACAAGGTGGTCGAGACCCTCGGCATGGACGTCTCCGAGCTGGAAGCCCTGCACGGTGTGCTGACCCGCGTCATCGACGCGACCGCCTGAGGAATTCCCGGCCGCGCCGCGCGTTGCTTCCGGAAAAGGCCTCCGGGAGGAACCGTGCTGAAGATCAGGTTGGGCGTCGCCCCCGCGGCCGGCACCGGGCCGGCGGAGTTCGCCGGGCTGGCGGCGCGGCTGGAGGATGCCGGCGTCGACTCGCTGTGGCTGTCCGAGCTGGTCCACTCGCCCGAGGTCGATCCGATGATCGGCATGGCGCACGCGCTGGCGCGGACGTCGAAGCTGAAGGTCGGCACCGGCGTCGCGATCCTGCCGGGCCGGCACCCGGTGCTGGTCGCCAAGCAGCTGCTCACGCTGGCCGGGCTGGCGCCGAAGCGGGTTCTGCCGGTGTTCGGCCTCCGCCCGGCGCGCGCCGCGGAAACCGGCCTGTTCCCGGTGCCGCCGGGCCGCCGCGCCGCGGTGTTCGACGAGTCGCTCGTGCTGCTGCGCCGGCTGCTGGAAGAGGACGAAGTCTCCTTCGACGGCGAGTTCTTCCAGGTCGACGGCGTCCGCCTCGGCCCGCGCCCGGCGAAGCGCCTGGACGTCTGGCTGGGCGGAACGGCCCCGGCGGCCCTGCGCCGGACGGGCCGCCTCGCGGACGGCTGGCTGGGCAGCTTCCACACGCCGTCGCAGGCACGCGATGCCCGCATCGCCATCCAGCGGGCCGCGGCGGAGGCGGGGCGCGAGATCGAGGAGGACCACTTCGGCCTCAGCCTGGTCGTGGCGGACCGGGGGATCCCCGGCGGACTCGCGGCGGTGGCGGAACGCCGCAGCCCCGGCGTGCCGCTGACGGACCTGGTGGCGACGAGCTGGCCGGAGGCCCGCCGGCTGGTGGAGCAGCACATCGAAGCCGGGCTGTCGAAGTTCGTGCTGCGGCCCGGCCACGCCGATTTCGACGGCTTCCTGGAGAAGTTCCAGGCGGAACTGGTGCCGCTGCAGAACTAGCCGTGGTTGAGGTTGCCGTGCACCTGGCCGACCTGGATCGCGGTCCCGTGCTGGGCGCCGCTGATGATGTTCGTGGTGGTGCCCGGCGCCGGTGCCTCGATGACGGCCTTCGCCTCGGCCAGTTCCCCGGCGTAGTCGCCACCCGCGCCGTGGCGGAGCAGGTCTCCGCTCGGGTTCGGGATGTAGAGGTAGACCGTGCCGTGGTACTCCTTGATCCGGACGTCGGCCGGGACGACCTTGGTCGCGGGCAGCTGGGCGTATTCGCTGGCCAGGACGTCTTCGAAGACCCGCTGGGAGAGCGCTACCGCGAGGAAGGTCTGGTCGGGGTCCGAGCGCTCCAGCACCGCGCGCACCGGCGCGGCGTCGAGCAGCCGGTGGGTGGTGATCACGGCGCTGCCGATGGCGGCGGCCGAGGTCGTGCCCGGCGCGGGTTCGAGGATCGGGCCGACGTTCAGGCTGGCGCGCATCCGCAGGCGGACCGACCGGGCGGCGGCCCGCAGGCGGGTGTCGCGCTCGGCGAGCACGGCTTGGAGTTCGTCGAAGAACCGGGTCACCACCGCGGGCAGGAACCGTGGGTCGAAGCCGAGTCCGTAGCCGTCGCCGGTGCCGTGCGGGAAGAGGGCGGTTTCCCAGACTTCGCGCAGCCCGGCGCGGGTGAACGCCTGGGAGAGCACGTCGGGGATGGCGGCGGACACCATCGCCTGGGTGGCGGCGGGGTTGCTGCCGAATCCCTTGGTGTCGACGACCAGCAGGGCGCGGTAGGGCGGGAGTTCGGCGAGCACGGTGAGGCCTTCCTGGTCGTGGCCGTGGCCACCCGATTCTGACGGACCGCGGCCCCGCGGTCCTCGTGCGTTCGAGGTAATTCCCGCGGCTTTCCGCGCGGTCGCGAGCGGACGGCGGGGTTGCTCTGCGCGAAACACCCCTGGGCGAATTGCCTGGTACCTATCTTTTGTCCTGTCCGACGAAAGTCGGTACCGCGGCGCCCCGGCGCGGGCTCACCCTCGACCCCACCGGATCACCGGTGCCGGGCCGGCTCGGCCGGCTCATCCGGCGCGGCCACCCCTCGCGCCGGCTTCGCCCCGCGACCGCGAAAGTGAGTTACCGGCATGCGCAGAACGTCCCCGGGACACCACCTCCTCGCCCGCTCCGCCACCGCCCTCGTGGCCGCCACCGCGGCCATCGGCTTCCTCAGCCCCGTCTCCGCCTCCGCCGCCACCATCGACGGCTACTCGGCCACCGTGCAGCGGGAAGCGGTCGCTTCCCTCGCCGCGGAAGCCGGGATCGGCGAGTTCGCCGCCGTCGCCCTGCTGCGCACGCAGGCGGCGAGCGTCGACACCCTGCAGCGCGTCACCGCTTCCCTCGGGTCCCGCGCCGCCGACGGCTACCTCGACGCCGCCGCCAAGCCCGTCGTCAACGTGCTGGACCAGGCCGCCGCCGAGCGGGCCGAGCAGGCCGGCGCGCAGGCGCGGCTGGTCAAGCACTCCGGCGCCGCGCTCACGAACGCCCAAGACGCCCTGCAGGCGTTGCCCGCGGTGGCGCACACCGCGATCGGGCTCGATCCGAAGGCCAACCAGGTCGTGCTGACCGTGGCCGACGCCGCCAAGGGCACCGAAGCCCTGCTGAAGGCGGCCGCGTCGCTCGGTGACCGGGTCCGCGTGGAGCGGGTCGCCGGCGAGATGCACACCGCGATCTACAACGGCGAAGCCATCACCGGCGGCGGCACCCGCTGTTCGGCGGGCTTCAACACCAACCGCGGCGGCCAGAACTACCTCATCGACGCCGGGCACTGCACCCGTGCGGTGTCGCAGTGGAACGTCGGCCCGTCGCAGGGCTCGAGCTTCCCGGGCAACGACTACGGGCTCATCCGCAACACCACCGGCAGCGCGCCCGGCGCGGTCACCCTGTGGAACGGCTCCACCCAGCGGATCAGCTCCGCCGGTACCGCGACCGTCGGGCAGCGGATCAGCAAGAGCGGCAGCACCACCCACCTGACCTCGGGTTCGGTGCAGCGGACGAACGTGACGGTGAACTACGCCGAAGGCTCGGTGTACCAGCTGATCCAGACCAACGCGCTGGTCAACCCCGGCGACTCCGGCGGCTGCCTGTTCGCCGGCAGCGTCGGTCTGGGCATCACCTCCGGCAAGGGCGGCAGCAGCTCGTACTTCCAGCCCGTCGGCGAGGCGCTGAGCGCGTACGGCGTCACGCTGAACTGAGCCGCCGCCGGTGGGGGCACCACGCCGGTGCCCCCACCGGTGCGTCAGTCGCGGCGGTGGAAGATGAGCCGGTAGCCGGCCAGGATGATCAGGGCGCCCAGGATGGCCAGGCCCCAGGTGCGCAGGTCGAAGAACGTGCCGAGCTGGGTGTGGAACAGCGTCTTGCCCACCCAGCCGCCGACGAACGCACCCGCGATGCCCAGCAGGATCGTGATGATGCAGCCGCCCGGGTCCTTGCCCGGCATGAGGGCTTTCGCGATCACCCCGGCGATGAGACCCAGCACGATCCAGGCGATGATGCCCACGGGGTTGTCCTCTCGTCCGCTGCCTCTTGACGGCACAGGCTCTTGACGGCACAGGATGGCAGGCACCGGCCCCGGGAGCGCGCCGGGCCACGCCGACGTGATCGGGATCTCACCCGGTCAGCGCCGGGGGAACGGACCCCACCCCTTGACGGCGAACGCGCCGCCGCGGCGTTCGACTTCCAGTGCGCTGTGCCCGCCGAAGTGGGCCGGCACGAGCAGGGCGTGCTCGTCGGCGGCCCAGCCGAGCAGGCGCTGCCGGGTGGCGCTGGCCCGCACCGGGTCTTCGCAGAAGCAGCTGCTGTGCCCGGGTGCCGCGAGCTGCAGGGGCGTGTGCAGGACGTCGCCGGCGAAGAGCGCACGGTCGCCGCCGGAGGCCAGTTTCACCACGCTGGAGCCGGGGGTGTGGCCGGGCGCGGCTTCGAGCCGGAGGTTCGCGTCGATCGTGTGGCTGTCCTCCCACAACCGGACCTGCCCCGCTTCGTGCACCGGCTGGATGCTGTCTTCGAAGGCGTGTGCGTTCACACCTCCGGCCACGGCCGGGTTGCGCGCCGGGTCCCAGTGCTCGAAGTCCGCGCGGGGCATCAGGTGCGTCGCGTTCGGGAACGTCGGCACCCACGTGCCGCCGTCGAGGCGGGTGTTCCACCCGATGTGGTCGAGGTGCAGGTGGGTGTGCACGACCAGGTCGACGTCCTCCGGGCGGACGCCGGTTTCGCGGAGCCGGTCCAGGTAGTCCAGCCGGAGGTGGTCCCAGGCGGGGACGGCCGGGCGGTGCTTGTCGTTGCCCACGGCGGTGTCGATCAGGATCGTGCGGCCTTCGCTGCGCAGCAGCCAGGTCTGCATCGACGACACCACCAGCCCGTCCGCGGTGAGGAAGTCGGGTTCCAGCTCGTCGCGGTGCTCCTGCCACGCCGATTCCGGCAGGTCCGGGAAGAAGTCCCGGGCCGGCATCATCGGGCCGTGCTGCTCTTCGACGCGGGTGACGGTGACGTCCCCGAGTTTGATTTCGGTCATTTTTCCTTCTCGGTGGGGGTTTTCCGGGCACGTCGAAGCCGGCCTCCCTCGCGGGTGCCTCGGACGGAACCGGTTTTTTCAGCCGCGCGCGGGCAGGGTGCGGCGCGCGGTGGCCGTGGTGTGCGTGAGCAGGGTCATCGCCGCGTGCGAGGACGAGCCGGGCTCGGTGGTGGCGACGACGACGTGCTGCGCGGACTCGGTGAGCAGCGCCTGGTGCGTGACCGTCATCGGGCCCACCAGGGGGTGGTGCATCTCGTGGACCGCGCTGCCGCCGGCCTTGACGCGCTGGTCCGCCCACCACGCGGCGAACTCCGTGCTGCGGACGGAAAGCTCGCCGACGAGGGCGGCCGGGCGCGGGTCGTCCGGGTACCGTCCCGACGCCATCCGCAGCGTCGCCACCACCGCGCGGGCCTTGGCCGGCCAGTCGGCGTACAGCTCGCGGGTGTGCGGGTCGAGGAACACCAGCCTCGCCATGTTGGGGCGCGGCCCGGGCCCCTCGGGCGCGTCCGGCGGCAGGTGCCCGGCGAACAGGGCGTGGCCGGCGGCGTTCCACGCCAGGACGTCGCTGAACCGGCCGAGCACGACCACCGGCACGTCGCCCAGGGCGGCCAGCAGCTGCCGGACGGCCTGGGTGACGCGCTCCGCCGCCGGGCGGCGGCGCGGGGGCGGCCGGCGGGCTCCGGCGGCCAGGTCGTGCAGGTGCCGTCGTTCGGCGTCGTCGAGCCGGAGGGCGCCGGCGAGGGCGTCCAGCACCTCCGGCGAGGCGTTGGCCGACTGGCCCTGTTCGAGCCTCGAGTAGTAGGGCGCGCTCACCCCGGCGAGCCGGGCGAGCTCTTCGCGGCGCAGGCCGGGCACCCGGCGACGGTCACCGTAGGTGGCCAGGCCGACGTCCTCGGGCCGCAGGTGGGAGCGGCGGGTCTTGAGGAACTCGCCGAGGCGTCGTCTGGCTTCCATGCAGTCAGTATGGGCAGCGGCGGGGTGGCGCAACCACACCCTCGCGGGGTCAGGCAGGGCACCCGGAAAAAGGCCCGCCCGGGAACTGTCCCGGACGGGCCGTGCGTGGTCGGGCCGGCTCAGCCACCGCCGTAGGTGGCCTGGGTGACCGCGAAGACGTTGCGGTTGCCCGCGCCTTCCTGCAGCGACCACAGCAGGTCGGCGGCGGTGTCGTCCTCCCAGTACGAGAGGCTCTCGCCGCTGCTCACCCAGGAGAAGGTCTGCGCGGCGGCCGAGGGCTTCCAGTAGTACAGCTGCTTCTGGCCGGACGACTGGAACCACCAGCGGCCGTTGTGCGAGGCCACGCCGTTGAGCTTGTACCAGGGCAGCTGCAACGCCTGGCTCGCCGTCGTGGTCGCGGCGAAGGTGCCGGAGGCGGCGAACGGGTAGCGGATCGCCCGCGGCGCCCGGTTCGGGTAGTCCGTGCAGCCGGACGGGCAGGTGTACTCGGTCATCACGATCGACTTGCTGACGCGGTCGAGGGAGATCGACGACCACGCGAGGTTCGTGCCCGACGTCGTCTTCGAAGCGATCGTGCCGACCTGCGGCAGGACGTAGGCGTAGTTGTGGGCGTAGTACGTGCTGCCGGTCTCGTGGCCGATCTGGTCGGCGGTGCCGCCGCTGTTCGTCTTGAGGATCTTGCGCATGTCGAACACGCGCATGCCCTTCCCGGTGTCGGCGACGTAGAGGTAATCGCCGTACCAGGACATGCCGCCGGCGTGGATCGGGATGTCCTTGAAGTCCGGCGCGTCCGCGGTCCCGGTCGGCTCGACCAGCAGGATCTTGCGGTAGGCGTTCGGGTAGTCGGCGTCCCAGTCGACCAGGGTGATCCGGCTGCGGGACTGGTCGCCGTCGCAGCCGTCCTTGGAGTACCAGCTGACCGCGATGAGCTGGTGCCCGTCGTAGTTGCCGCCGTTCGCCGTCCCCACGGCGTCGCGGCTGGTGGTGATGCCCTGCGGGTAGTTCGTGCAGTCGGAGTTGTCGCCGCTGTCGAACCGGAAGCCCGTCGACAGCCCGGCGACGGAGAACGAAGACGGCAGCGCGGTGCGGTCGTGGTTGGCGTTCTCCATCACGGTGTGGACGGCCGCGGTGCCCAGCGTCGAGACCAGAGCGCTGTTCACCGCGTCGAACTGGTTGTAGTTGGCGGTCAGGGTGTACTGGCCGGCGGGCAAGGTGGCCGGCGCGGCCGCGGCGGCGGCCGCCGGCGCGGCGGCCAGGCCCGCCAGCACGCCGGCGGCCAGCGCGGCCTTGGCGAGTCGGTGTAGTGACATGGGAGCCATCGTCCGGCTCGCAAGTACAAGAGTCGTACAACCGGTCCACATCGGACACTTCAGGCCGGTGGGGCGGCCGCCCGCCGGTCGAGCACCTTCAGCGCCTGCTCGCACCACCGCAGGTTCTCCCGCTCGAACGACAGTCCCCGCATCAGCGTCAGGTACGGGCCGATCCGCTCGGCTCCGGCGAGGTAGTCGTCTTCGAAACGGCCGTCCAGCAGGCGCGCGCGAAGCCGTTCGTAGCCCGCGATCTTGGCTTCGGCCCGGGCCAGCCGCTCCGCCAGCGCGCCCCGGACCGCCGTCCGGTCGCCCGCGTCCACGGCCTGCACCTGCACCAGCAGCTCGTCGCGGATCACGCCCGGGCGGGGCGGCCGGGCCGTGAACTCGTGCAGCGACCGGTGCCCGGCTTCGGTCAGCGAGAACAGCCGCTTGTCCGGGCGGCGCTCCTGGTGGACCACCCGGGCTCGCACCAGGCCGTCGGCCGCCATGCGGTCGAGTTCCCGGTAGAGCTGCTGCGGGGTGGCCGCCCAGAAGTTCGCCACCGAGGCGTCGAACCCCTTCGCCAGGTCGTAGCCCGACGCCTCGCCTTCGAGCAGCGCCGCCATCAGCGCGTGGCGCAGTGCCTTACTCAACTAGTTGACTGCTTCGCGCTGGATCTGCTCGAACTGCGCCGCCATCGCCTCGGAGAGGGCTTGGGCCGCCGACAGCGGCCGGACCATCACGGTGAACTCGTCGATCAGGCCGTCGTCGTCGAGGTGCAGGAAGTCGCAGCCTTCGACCCGCACGTCCCCGATCCTGGCCTCGAAGACGAGGGCGTGATCCCGGCCGTCACCGCCGGTCAGCTCGCGCACGTACCGGAAATCCTCGAACACGCGGAGCACGCCGCGCAGGATGGCGGCGGTGATCGCCTTGCCGGGGTACGGCTTGAACGCGACCGGGCTGCGGAACACGACGTGCTCCGCCAGTGTCGCGGCCATGGCGTCGGGATCGCGTGCCTCGACGGCCTTGCGGAAGCTGCTCATGCCCACCTCGAATACTCAATTTGTTGACTATATCGGGCAGCATACCGTCTCGCCTTGAGTGACCGCTCGACGACGCACAGCTTCACCACAGGCCTGCCACAGCTGCCCTCGCCACGCTGGCCCAAGGCCGGGTCAGGCGGAAGTCAACCGGCCATTACCCACCCGACGAGCGAAAGGGCAGGCATGGGAAACGATCACGAGGGACAGCGGGTCAGCCGGCGGCGGCTGCTCGCCGGCGTGAGCTCGGTCGGCTTGGGCGCACTGGTCACGGCGTGCGCGGGCCGGAGCGCGGTCACGACGTCCACCGGGGAGACGGTCGCGCTGCAGGCGGTCACCGACGCGGACCTCACCGCCCTGTTCACCGGCGCGCGGACGTGCACGCTCACCGCGTCCACCACGCAGGGGCCGTACTACTTCGACGCCGACAAGATCCGCAGTGACATCCGCGAGGACAAGCCGGGCACGAAGCTGCGGCTCGCCCTGCAGGTGCAGGACAGCGAGACGTGCCGGCCGATCCCGCACGCGGTGGTCGAGATCTGGCACTGCGACGCGGGTGGCCTGTACTCCGGCGCGGAGGCGGCGTCCAGCGGCGGCGGCACCCGGCCGACCGGGACTCCGCCCACCGGGACTCCGCCCACCGGGACTCCGCCCGGCGGTGGGGACGCCGATCTCGTCCCCACCGACGACAAGCGGTACCTGCGTGGCGCCCAGGTCACGAACCAGCGCGGGATCGTCGAGTTCACGACGATCTGGCCGGGCTGGTACCGCGGCCGCACCGTCCACGTCCACGTGATGGTGCACGTCGGCACCGAGAAAACGCTCACCACGCAGCTGATGTTCGACGAAGCGCTGAACGCGCAGGTGCTGGCCACCCAGCCGTACGCGCAGCGCACCGGCCGCGACACCTTCAACGACGACGACTCGATCTACGAGCCGAGCATGCTGCTGAAGGTGACGCGGGCCCGCGACGGGTACGTCGGCTGCATCGTCCTCAACGCCGACCCGGACCACGACGGCGCGTAGCGCCGCACGCCCGGGCGAGCCACTCGGCGAGCGTGGTCTCCGAGAGCCGCGCGCCCGGCCCCGGCAGGAGGTCTTCCGGCCCCGGCACGGCACCGAAGTACGGCGCCTCCGGGCCGGTGACCACCTGCCGGGGCCGGAGCGCACGCGGTCAGCACGGTCAGCACCCACTCGACGAGCTCGGCGTATAACGGCCTACACGGCGGCTCCGTGCCGCTGGTACTGAGCTCGCAGCGCCTTCTTGTCCGGCTTGCCCAGCCCCGTCATCGGCAGGGACTCCGCGACGATCACCTGCTTGGGCACGTGCACCGGGCCCTTGCGCTCGCGCACCGCCGCCTGGATCTCGGCCGTGAGCCGCTCGAGGTCGCCGTCGGCGTCCTTGCGCAGGACCACGACGGCCGTCACCGCCTCGCCCCACTTGTCGTCCGGGGTGCCGATCACGCCGACCTGGGCCACCGCCGGGTGCTCGGCCACCACGTCCTCCACCTCGCGGGGGAACACGTTGAACCCGCCGGTGACGATCATGTCCTTGACCCGGTCGACGATGAACCAGAAACCGTCCTCGTCTTCGCGGGCCACGTCGCCGGTGTGCAGCCAGCCGTCGCGGAACGTCTCCGCCGTCACCTCCGGCAGGTTCCAGTAGCCGCCGGCGAGCAGCGGGCCGGCCACGCAGATCTCGCCCGGCTCACCCGGTGCGACGGGATTGCCGTCGGCGTCGAGCAGCGCGGTGCGCAGGAAGGCCGACGGGCGGCCGCAGGAGGCCAGGCGTGCGTCGTCGTGGTCGCCCTTGGCGAGGTAGCTGATCGCCATCGGGGCCTCGGACTGGCCGTAGTACTGGGCGAAGATCGGCCCGAAGCGGTCGATCGCCTCGCGCAGGCGCACCGGGTTGATCGACGCCGCGCCGTAGTACACCGTCTGCAGCGAAGACAGGTCGCGGGTGCGCGAGTCCGGGTGGTCCATCAGCGCGTAGAGCATCGTGGGCACCAGCATGGTCGCGGTGATCCGCTGCTCCTCGACGATCCGCAGGACCTCGGCGGGGTCGAACTTCGGCACCACGATCAGCGAGCCACCCTTGAGCAGCGTCGGGGCGAAGAACGCCGCGCCGGCGTGCGAAAGCGGAGTGCAGATCAGGAACTTCGGCGCCTCGGGCCACTCCCACTCGGCCAGCTGGATCTGCGTCATCGTGGTCATCGCCTGCGCGGTGCCCATGACGCCCTTGGGCTTGCCGGTCGTCCCGCCGGTGTAGGTGATCGAGACGACCTGGTCCGGCGGCAGCACCGCGGGCGCGAGCGGCCGCGGCTCGAACGTCGCGGCCGCCGCCGTCAGGTCGTGGCCCACGTGGGCCAGCTGTTCCGGGACCGGTCCGATGGTGAGCACCTGGGTCAGGCCGGGAACCTTCTCGAGCAGGCCGAGGGCGCGGTCGACGAAGGCGGGGACCGGGTCGATGATCAGGGTGGTGATGCCGGCGTCGGCGAGGATGTAGGCGTGGTCGTCGAGCGACCCCAGCGGGTGCAGCGCCGTGCGCCGCGAGCCCTGCAGCTGGCCGGCGGCGATGATGAGCAGGACTTCCGGCCGGTTCAGCGACAGCAGCGCGACCGGCGCGCCGGTGCCCGCCCCGAGCGCCTCGAAGGCCTGGGCGTACTGGCTGACCTGTTCGGCGGTCCGGCCCCCGGTCATCGTGGTCTCGCCCAGCACCATGACCGGCTTGTCCCGGTGGCGTTTCAGGGCGGAGACGACCAGGTGGCCGAGATGGTTCGGATACCGCATCGCCTGCTCGTCCATCCCGGTCCCTTCCACGGCGCAAGACTAGAACACGTTACTGTTCTCGACAAGATACGGCGACCGGGCCGGGTTTGTCAGGTTGGCGACGGAGTGGAACAGGTTTCAGTGATCCGGGGGACGCGCGCGGCGCGTCCCCCGGGATCCGCCTCAGCCCGGCAGGCGGCCGGCGTAGCCCCGGTTGACGGCGACCGCCGACACGCTCACGTACCCGTCGAACAGGGCCTTCGTGTCGCTGCCCTCCTCGAACTCCGGCGCGGGTGTCACCGGGTTGTACGACAGCTGGTACGTCCCGTCACCCGAAGGCACGTACGTCACCCAGCCCTGCGCCACCCGGCCGACCGACGTCCAGCGCACCGGCGACGGCCCGGACCCCGGCGTGACGTCCGGCTGGTTCACGTTCACCAGCACCATGTCCCGCACGAGGGACCACACCCGGGGCGACGCGAGGAGCCGGACGACGACGTCGGCCGCGGCCGCGTACGTTTCCGTCGACGGCGGGGGTGCCACGCGCGTGCCGGCGCTGACCGCCACCGTCGGCACGCCCCGCTCGACCGCCGCGGTGGCCGCGCCGACCGTGCCGGACAGGTTGATCGAAACGTCGGTGTTCGGGCCCGCGTTGACCCCGGAAACGACCAGGTCCGGGCCGGTGGTCCAGCCGAGCCGCTGGGGCAGGACGCCGGTCAGCGCGAGCTCGACCACGTCCGCCGGGGTGATCGACGGGCTGCCGGGGCCGCACGGGACGCTGCCCTGGCACGCGCCCAGCACCAGCCCGTGCCCCGGCGCGTTCGCGCAGTCGGCGGCGAACTCGGCCGGCACCGCCGCCGGCGGCGCCACGGACGCCGTGGGGGACCCGGCCGTGGACCGGCTCTTCGCGCCCTGGGACGCCCACGGTCCGACGATCGCCACGTCGGCGCCGGCCCGGCACAACGCCTGCCGGAGCACGTAGATGCCGCGCCCGTCCGACCCGTCGGGCTTCGCCGCCTGCACCGAATCGTCGTTGACCAGCAGAACCTTCTTGCCCCCCAGCGAAACCGGTTGATCGGGCCGCGGGCTGGCTTGGGCGGGCACGGCCAGCGACAAGGCGACCACCGCCGCCACCGCGACGCGCAAAGCCTTGAACCGCATCGCCACCGCCTCATCTGTTCGGAATCGGAGGGCCAGGCTAGCGGGAACGGCGGTGACGGGGCGGTGTTTCGATCGATCCGGCGGCGTGCCCCCCCCCCAACCCGGCCGGGGACGGCCCCCGCGCGCCAGGGTAGACGGGATCGGCCCCCGGGCGG
>NZ_JBHVXZ010000175.1:0-15590 GCF_042881395.1 Amycolatopsis sp. NPDC058278
AACGCCGTGGAGAACATCGGGTACGACACCGTCGTGCAGGACCTCGTGCCCCGCCCGTTCCTCGGCCGGGTGTTCGGCACCATCGGCACCGCTGCACGGCTGGGAGCCGCGTTCGCCTACGCGCTGGGCAGTTCCTCGTCGGCGTGGCCGGCGCCCGCGCCACCTTCGTCCTCGCCGGCACGGGGACGTTCTTGGTCCTGCTTCTCCTGGTGCGGTGCGGTCGAGGGTTCGATCGCGGCAACGGCGGCAGCAGGCGAGGTCCGTCCCATGAACACTGAGGACAGGGTCGCCGCGCCCACGTGCTCGCGGGCGCCCTGGCGGTCGTGCGAGTCAGCGCAGGCGGGGCACCATGTCCCGTGCCGCGTGGCTGAGGATCCGCAGGTCGTCCATGAAGCGTCGGCGGTGGGAGGCGGGCAGGGGCGCGAGGAAGTATTGCTCGATGTTCGCCACGTGCACCCGTGCCGCCTGTACTGCCTTCTTCTCGCCCAGTGTGGTCAGGCGCACCAACCGGCCTCGCCGGTCGTCGGGATCGTCGGTCCGTTCGACCAGACCGGCGGCGGCCATCCGATCGACCAGGCGGGTCACGCCACCTGAGGTGAGCACCTGCTCGCGGCTGATCGCCCCCATCGACAGCCCGGGGTCGCCGGCCCGGCCGAGGATCAACAGCACTTCGAACATAAGGTGGCTGATCCCGCACTCCTGCTCGATCGCCCGCCCCAGTACGTACTCGAACCGGTTGGCCGCTCCCTGCAGCCGTCCGAAAGCGACGACCAGTTCATGATCCGCGGCGTCCTTCGCCGTCGAGATCCCGGCTCGCCCGGCCTCACTTCTGGCATCCATCCCTCGATCATGCACCGGGAGGCGCCCGGTCCGGTCCTGCGGGGTGGGGACGCTGACAGCGAGGGTCATGCTCCGGGGTGCAGGCCGGGCCAGCCGGGCGTCGGGTCGCCCTTGACCTCGCCGAAGTACAGGGCGAAGGTCTGCTTCAGCTGTTCGACCTTGGCGCGGTCCTCCATGAAGCGGGGGAAACCGTCCACATGGGCGTTCGGGTACTCCCAGATCGGCTTCAGGCCGGCGGGCGGGGCGATGTCCGTGCGTACCGACCAGCTGTTGGAGGTCTGGCGTTCGGTGGACAGCTGCCAGTTCAGGTACAGCTTGGCCGCGGTCGGGTTGGCGGCCTGCCTGAGGATCGCGATCCGCTGGCCCCACGCCATGAACGGGTGCCCGTCGGGAAGTCCCATGCGGACCGGGCCGGTGCTGGTGGGGTTGCCGCCCGCGCCGATGCCGATGATCGCCGACTTGTTGGTGATCGCGGTGCCCGGCGAGAAGGTGCCGCGGGCGAACTGCGGGTTCTGGGCGGCGAGGCGCGCGATCCAGTCCCAGCCGTAGGTCTGGGTGTAGAGGGAGTAGAGGTAGAGCACCGCGTCGTCGTCGTGCGGGTAGGACGAGGCGACGGCGCCTTTCCAGCGCGGGTCGACCAGGTCCAGCGGCGTCCGCGGCGGGTTGGCCCCGGCCGCTGCGACGTCGTACAGGTAGCTGAAGGCGATGACCATGCCGGCGATCCAGGCGCCGTCCGGGTCCCGGAACTTGCTGTACAGCTTGCCGAAGCCGGCGGGCTTGTAGTGCAGCAGCCGGCCCTCGCGCTTCCAGCGGGTGAAGTCCTGCAGCGTCTGCAGCTGCACGACGTCGGGGACCAGGGTGCCGGTCGCCAGCTGGTTGTCCACGCGGACGTCGTGGTACTTGCTGTAGTCCACGATCAGCTGGAGGTCGATCGCCGGGAACCGCTGGCGGAAGGCGGTTCGCGCGCTCGCGCCGCTGCCCGAGTCGGCGAGGTCTCCGCCCGCGTAGACCACGAGCTTGCCGCCCTCGGCGAGAGCGTCCCGATACAGCTCGTCGAGGGTCCTGGTCTCCTCCGGGCCGGAGCCGCGCGACGAGTCGGTGGGAGCGGCCGCGGCGGCGGTGGCACCGAGCGCGCTGAGGCCGAGCGCGGCACCCGCTCCGGCCGCGAGGAAGCGCCGCCGGCTGGGAAGGCTGGTCATGGGGCAACCCTTTCTGGTCGTGGACAGGGAAGGGAGCGCCGATCCGCCGGACGACGGCGGTGAGCATCAACCTGACAGAACAGTATCTGCTGCATCAGGGATATGCTGGCCGAGGCCGGCGAATGTGATCTGGTTCTCGTCTCCGAGGTGCACCGGATGCCGACGGCGGCGGCCCCGGTTGCCCGTCGACGGGCTGCCTCCGGCCTCAGGTTCCGGAAACCACCGCACCGCCCTGGATGATGTGGCGGAAGTGCTTCGGCTCCGCCAGAACCCCGAGGTCGTCCAGGGGATCTCCGTCCACCACCAGCAGGTCCGCGTGCGCGCCCACGGCCAAGGTCCCGATCTCGCCCGTCAGGTTCAGCAACTCCGCCGCCGTCGACGTTGCCGAGCGGATCACCTCCAACGGCGACTGGACTTCGCCGCGCAGCCGGAACTCGTGGTTCTGGTGGCGGTGCATCCCGCCCAGCAGGTCCGTCCCGTACACCAGCTTCACGCCGCCGCGGGCCGCGCGCTCCAGGGCCGCCAGGCCCGCGCCGAGGACCTCGTCGACCTTGCGCCAGCTCGACTCCGGGAGCCCGTGCTCGCGGCCCTCTTCCTTCAGCGCCCAGTACGTCACCAGCGTCGGCACCAGAAACGCTTCGTGGGTGAGGAACAGCGAAACGCTCCGGTCGTCCAGCAGGTTGCCGTGTTCGATGGAGCGGACGCCCAGTTCCAGAGCGCGATTGACCGCTCGGGCGGTGTACGCGTGCGCCGCCACATACCGGTTCGCCGCCGACGCTTCCTCGACGATCGCGCTCAGCTCCTCGGCCGAGTACTGCGTCGAGTCGATGCGGTCGGTCGGGGACGCGACACCACCCGACGCCATCACCTTGATGTGGTGGGCGCCCTTGCGCAGCTCGTCGCGGGCGGCCGCGCGGACCGCGTCGACGCCGTCGGCCACCCGGCCCAGGCCCGCGCAGCACGGGTGGTCGTCCTTCGCGTGCGTGCCGCGGGTGCGGCTGTCGCCGTGGCCGCCGGTCTGGCTCAGCGCGCGCCCGCAGAACAGCAGCCGAGGACCGCGGAACAGCCCCTCCGCCTGGGCGTCGGCGAGGCCGTAGTCGGCGCCCGACGCGTCGCGGACCGTGGTGAACCCGCGGTCGAGCATCCGGCTCATCGTGCGGGCGGCGTGCGCGGCCACGTAGGACGGTGACGACGACGGCAGCGAACCCAGGTCCGCGGTCGACGCCGTGACGTGTACGTGCGCGTCGATCAGCCCCGGCAGCCCGACCGCGCCCCGGACGTCGATCGAACGCACGTCGGCCGCGGCGAGACCGGGCCCCGCCTCCACGATCCGGCCGGAATCACACCGCAGGTCGCCTTCGGTGTACTCGCCGGTCAGCGGGTCGAGCAGGCGGGCGTTGCGCAGCAGCAGGGATCCGGTCACCGGTTCTCCTTCTCCAGGTCGAGCAGGGCGGACACGGCCAGCGGCGCGAGCGATTCGGCCACCACCACCGCATTGTCGTCGTAGGTACCTTCGGCGTCGAGGATGTTGAGCACTCCGAGCGTCCGGCCGTCGGCGATCACGGGGACGTTGATGATCGAGCCGCAGCCGAGTCCTTCGATCAGGTCGTGGTCGGCGAAGATCTCCCGCACCGCCGCGCGATCCGGCCCGAAGCAGGGCTGCTGTGCGGTGATGCACTTCTCGAGCCAGCCGGCCGCGACTTCGACGGTCTTCTCCCCGCCCACCGGGTACTCCGCCGGGTGGCTGCTGTGCACCCGCCGCAACGCCTTCCGCTCCGGCACCCAGGCGAGCACCGTGAACAGCCGCACACCGATCGTGTCGCGCACCCGTTCCTCCACAGTGGACAGACTCACTTCGTCATCTCCTTCGCGGCGGCCATCGGCGCGCCGTGTTCGGTCAGTTCTTCCAGTGACCGGCCCGCGGTGGACAGGCCGAAGACGAGCACGCAGAGCACGCCCGCCGCGAGGACGGCCGTCGTGAGGCCGAAGACGCCGGCGAACCCGAGGCTCGCCGCGGACAGGCCGATGATCGTCGGCGCGAGGATGCTGCCGACTCGGCCGAACGCGCTGGACAGGCCGGTGCCGCTGGCGCGGATCCAGGTCGGGAACACCTCGGGCGTGTAGGAGTACACCCCGGCGTAGGTGCCGTTCAGGAAGAACGACAGCACCGCGCCGGCGAGGGTGATCGACCACGGGGCACTCGTCTGGCTCAGCCAGAACGCGCTCACGGCCGAGCCCGCGAGGTACAGCGCGATGGTGTGCTTGCGGTCGAGCCGTTCGGACAGCCACGCGGCGGAGAAGTACCCGGGCACCTGGGCCAGGTAGATGATGATCGAGAACTCGAAGCTCTTCGTGACGGTGATGCCGCGTTCGACGAGCAGCGTGGGAATCCACGAGAAGAAGCCGTAGTAGGAGAACGTGATCACGAACCAGACGGTCCAGATCACCGCCGTCCGGCGGCGCATCGCGGGGCTCCACAGGAACTTCAGCGCGCTGAAGAGGTTGACCTTCGGGGTCTCGGTGGCGGGCTGGGCGTCGGCGGGCGGCACCGGTGGGAGCGTCGTGCCGGTGGCCTTCTCGACGTCGCTTTCCATCTTGGCGACGACGCTTTCGGCTTCGGTGGACCGCCCCTGGGCGAGCAGGAACCTCGGCGACTCGGGCAGGGATCGCCGCCACCACAGCAACATCACGATCGGGAGCGCGGTGACGAGCTGCGCGATCCGCCAGCCTTCGTCGAAGGACGGCACGACGAACCGCCCGATCAGCGCGGCCGCGACGAAGCCGAAGGAGAAGAAGCCGGCGAGCGCGCCGACGAACCAGCCGCGCCGCTTGGCGGGCACGAACTCGGCCAGGAACGGCGCGATGATGGCGCTTTCCGCGCCGGCGCCCGCCCCGGCCAGCACGCGGGCGCCGAGGAACACTTCGTAGCTGGGCGAGAAGGACGCGACGACGGAGAACAGCGCGTAGAAGGCCAGCGCGTACATCATGACCTTCTTGCGGCCGATGCGGTCGCCGAGCAGGCCGGCCGCGATCGCGCCGAAGAGGAAGCCGAACGGCGTCGCGGAGCCGATCAGGCCCAGCTGGCCGTTGTCGAGGTGCCAGACGGCCTTGGCGCTGGGCAGCAGGAAGGCGACGACCGCCGAGTCCATGCCGTCGAAGGTGTAGCCGAGCCCGCCGATGAGCAGCAGCTTGTAGTGGGGCCGGCTCAGCGGGAGCCGATCCAGTCGTGCCAGCAGGGTCATGGGGGAACGCCTTCCGTGTCCGGGCGCCGGGGACTGCGGACAACGTATACTGCGTTTTCATAGTTTTGCAATGTTTGTTGCAAGTCCGCCTCTCTGCGTTACGGTCTACGTGATCCGAGGGAGGGGATGAAGTGGCGGAAGCCGACGACGGTTTCGAGGCGTGGCTGCGTGACCGGCTGCCCGAGCGCGGGCTGCGGCCGAAGTCGGCCGCCGTGCTGGAGGTGCTGGTGTCCCAGCCGAGGCGGGCGTCGTTCGGTTCGACGGCCGAGCTGGCGCAGCTGGCCGGCGTCAACGTGGCGACGGTGACGCGCACGGCGCAGGCGCTGGGCTTCGCCGGCTGGCCCGCGTTGCAGCAGGAGCTGCGGGCCCGGTACATGTCGTCGCTGAGCGCGCCGCAGGTCGCCGAGGAGCACCGCGGCGTCGACTCGCCGGGGTCGGAGTCGCTGCGCCGGGACCTCGACAGCCTGGCTCTGCTGAACCGGCGGTTCGACGAAGGGGTCCTCCGCGAGGTCGCGCGCGCGATCGCGGCGGCCCGCCGGACGCTGGTGATCGCCGACGGCAGCTACGCGGCGGTCGGCATCGCCTTCGCGCACAACGCGCGTCTCGCGGGTTACGACGTCCACGCGGTGACGGCGGGCGACGCGGAACTGGCGAACCAGACGGCGAAGCTGACCTCGGACGACGTGCTGGTGGCGATCAGCTTCTGGCGCCTGTACGAGAGCACGGTCCTGGCGGCGAACGAGGCGAAGAGCCGAGGCGCACGGGTGTTCGCCGTGACGGACGCGGCGAGCCCGGCCCTGGCGGGCGCGGTGGAGCAGGTGTTGATGGTGCCGGCGGAGGGCGTGACGTTCTTCCCGTCGCTGACCGCGGGCATGGCGCTGGTCCAGGCGATCGTGGCCCAGCTGGCGGCGGTCGACCCGGCGCGGACGAGCGAGTCCATCGAGGCCGCGGAGGCGATGTGGTCGCGGTTCGACCTCCTGCATCGGCGGCCGTCCACGCCCTCGCCCTGAAGCGCCACGCGCTGTCCCACGGTCGCTGCAATGGCGGCCTGACTACTCCGACGACTGCGGGTCGCGAGCAAATCCCGGCACGCCAGGAAAACCGACCCGGCGTGAAACCCGATATCGTGACTGCACCCGTACCCCGTGGTCGCCAGTACGCCGGCGAATCAAACAGATCTCCCCGTCCCATGGCCACCGTTGCGCCGAGGTGCTTCGCCGGCTGGATCGCGAACGTTTCCACCCCGCCGGAACCCGCCTGGATGAAGACCTTCCCAGGCCGGCGAGCGGCACGGAAGCGGCTTCCTCCATCGTGAGGCGCTTCGGTTTGAGGACCAGGTCGTCCTCGTGGTCGCCGATCGTGGGCTCCGGCCCGGCGTTCGTTGCCGTTCTTCCCGTAGCGGGCGCCGACCCACACCGTCTCCGCCGGCGGCGTCGACTTCGCCTACCGCGAACTCGGGCCGAAGACCGGTGTCCCGGTGGTCTTCCTGACGCACCTGGCCGCGGTCCTCGGCAACGGGGACCCGCGCGTGGTCGACGGCATCGCCGCGCAGCACCGGGTCATCGCTTTCGACAACCGCGGCGTGGGCGCCACCACCGGCACCACCCCGAAGTCGATCCAGGCGATGGCGGCCGACGCCGTCACCTTCATCCGCGCGCTCGGCCTGACGAAGGTCGACCTCTTCGGCTTCTCGATGGGCGGCATGATCGCCCAGGTGATCGCCCAGACCGAACCGGAACTGGTCCGCAAGCTGATCATCGCCGGCACGGGCCCCGCCGGGGGCGAGGGCATCAAGAACGTGACCAGGATTTCGCACCTCGACACCGTCCGGGCGCTGCTGACCCTCCAAGACCCGAAGCAGTTCCTCTTCTTCACCCGGACGCCGAACGGGAAGCGGGCGGGCAAGGAGTTCCTGGCGCGCTTGAAGGAACGCAAGAACCACCGGGACAAGCCGATCGCGCTGACCGCCTACGCCGCCCAGCTCAAGGCCATCCACCGCTGGGGCCTGGAAAAGCCGTCCGATCTCTCCGTCGTCCACCAGCCCGTGCTGGTCGCCAACGGTGACCAAGACCGGATGGTGCCGACGAAGAACACCCACGACCTGGCCCGGCGGCTGCCGGACAGCGAACTGGTGATCTACCCCGACGCCGGCCACGGCGGCATCTTCCAGTTCCACGCCCAGTTCGTCGAGAAGACCCTGGAATTCCTCGCGCGGTAGAACCGAGGGAGGCGAGTACCGTCCGCGTCACCGGCGCCAACCGCGGCTTCGGCCGGCCCAGGCAGCTCCTCCGGGGGCGACGCCGGGGTGCGGGAAAATATCTCCGGGGGCGTGTCGATCCGCGAGCCGCCCGTTCGACCAGAGGGCGCACGGGCCGGGAGCCGGCCCGCCGGACGAGGAGACCGAGATGTCGAAGTACATGCTGATCATGCGGGGCACCGACGAGTCGAACGCCGCCATGATGGCGAACATCGACGAGATGATGGCCACCAGCCGCCAGTTCATCGACGACCTGTTCAAGGCCGGTGTCTACGTGGCGGCCGAAGGGCTGGACGACCCCGCCAAGGGCGTCGTCGTCGACTTCGGCGGTGAGGCACCCGTGGTCACCGATGGGCCCTACGGGGAGACCAAGGAACTCTTCGGCGGGTTCTTCCTGATCGACGTCGCCTCGAAGGAAGAGGCGATCGAGTGGGCCAAGCGGGTGCCCGCGGCTCCCGGGGCCAAGGTCGAGGTGCGGCGGGTGCCCGGCAGCGACGAGACCCCGAACTGATCCGATGAGCACCTCCGATGTGGAAGCCGTCTGGCGGATCGAGTCGGCGCGGATCGTGGCCGCGCTGACCCGGTTCACCGGGGATTTCGGGCTGGCCGAGGACGCGGCTCAGGAGGCGGTGGCCGAGGCGCTGGTGTCGTGGCCGCTCGACCCGCCGTCCGATCCGGCCGGCTGGCTGATGGCCACCGCGCGGCGGCGGGCGATCGACGCGATCCGCCGCCGGGTCGCCCTCCGGGACCGGTACGCCGTGCTGGCGACGGATCCGGCCGTCGGCGCGATGGCCGGGCCGGTGGCCGGTGACGACGTCGACCCCGACCGGATCGACGACGACGTGCTGGCACTGATGTTCGTCAGCTGCCACCCGGTGCTCTCGCCCGAGGCGCGGGTGGCGCTGACCCTGCGGGTCGTCGCCGGCCTGTCGAGCCAGGAGATCGCCCGGGCGTTCCTGGTGCCGGTGCCGACCGTGCAGGCCCGCATCACCCGCGGCAAGAAGACGATCGCGGCGGCCGGGGTGCCGTTCGAGCTGCCGCCGCCCGCCGAGCGCCGGGAGCGGCTGGGCGGTGTGCTCAGCGTCCTCTACGTGATCTTCACCGAGGGTTCGACGGCGACTGCGGGTGACCGGCTGGTGCGCCCGGAGGTCGCGTACGAGGCGATCCGGCTGGCCCGCACGCTGGCCGCGTTGCTGCCGGACGAGCCGGAGGTGCACGGCCTGCTCGCCCTGTGCGAGCTGACGGCCGCGCGCTTCCCGGCCCGGACCGCGCCGGACGGTTCGCCGGTCCTGCTCGAGGACCAGGACCGGCACCGGTGGGACGTCTCGGCGATCCACCGCGGGGTGACCGCGCTGGCCAGGGCCTCGGCGGGCGGCGGCCTCGGCCCGTACGGGCTGCAGGCCGCGATCGCGGCCACGCACGCGGCGGCGCCTTCGGTCGAGGCGACCGACTGGGAGCGGATCGTGCTGCTCTACGAGGCGTTGGGCCGGGTCGCGCCCTCGCCGGTCGTCGAGCTCAACCGGGCCGTCGCCGTGGCGATGGCTTCGGGGCCGGAGCAGGCCCTGGCCATCGTGGACGAACTGGTCGTCGCCGACCGGCTCTCCGGTTCGCACCTGGTCCCGACCGTGCGCGGCGAACTGCTGACCCGCCTCGGCCGGCGCCCGGAAGCGCGCGCCGAGCTGGAGCTGGCCGCCCGGCTGTGCGCCAACGAGCGGGAACGTTCGGTCCTGCTGCGCAAGGCGGCCGAGCTGGGGTGACGCCGGCCGACCGGCGCTCAGGAACGCGGCCGATCTTCCTCCCGGTCGGTCGAGTACCGGAACTCCCGCAGGGACACGGTTCCGCCGCGGGCTTCCACGCCGATCATGCGGCCCGTGAAGCCGGCCGCGACCTCCGTGGACAGGTAGCGTCCGTCGAACGAGCCCAGCACCTCCGCCCGGCCGTCGTCGTCCAGAACGGAAAGCTCGATGAGGTCCGGCTCGGTGATCTCCTGGAACGGACCGGAAACGGGCGGCCGCAGAGCCCGGATCCGCAGCGAGACGACGGAACCGGCGGCGACGGTCGTGACCACGGCGCGGGCGGGACCGATCGCGACCGTCGCCGTGACCGTGGCGCCGTCCGCGGTGAGCCCGTACCAGTGCCGGTCGTCGATGCGCACCACGAACGCGGCCTCGCCGGCGGAAACGTCGAGGCGCGCCACCGCCGTCCAGTACTCGTCCAGGGCGCGGGTCAGCAGGAATCCACTGAGGACCAGCTCACCGGGTCCGGCCCAGTGGGTGCGGGGAGCCGCGCCCGGGGCCACCCAGCGCGGGTGCAGCCCGGCGCTCGCGAAGCCGTCCGTGAAGCTGTTGTCCGCCGGCGGGACCGGGTACCGGTCCTCGGCCACCACCGGCCAGCCGTCGACCCAGTCCACGCCGGCCAGGAAGGTTTCGCGGCCGTTGACGTGGAACTGGGGCGTCTTGCCGCGGGGCCGGACGCCCAGGTGGACCATCGCCCAGCTCCCGTCGGCGCACTCGACCAGGTCGGCGTGCCCGGTGTTCTGCACCGGGTGCGTCGTGCTGCGGTGGGTCAGGATCGGGTTCGTGGGCGCCGGTTCGTACGGGCCCGCCAAGGCGCGGGCGCGCGCGACGGTGACGGCGTGGCCGCGTTCGGTGCCGCCTTCGGCGAGCAGCAGGTACCACCAGCCGTCGACGCGGTAGAGGTGCGGGCCCTCCGGCGCCGCCAGGCCGGTGCCGTTCCACAGCAGCCGCGGCTCGCCGAGCACCGCGCCGGTGGCCGGGTCGATCGGCACGCTCGCGATGCCCGGCAGCTCCGGCCGGAACGACGCCCACGTGAGGTGGCAGACGCCGGCCTCGTCCCAGCAGAGGTCCGGGTCGATGCCGTCGGTGCCGGGCACGTGCACCGGGTCGGACCACGGCCCGGCCGGGTCCTCGGCGGTCACGATCAGCTGCCCCCGGCCGGCTTCGAGGATGTTCGTGGTGACGAGGTGGAACCGGCCGTCGTGGTGCCGCAGGGTCGGCGCGTAGATGCCGGTGTTCGCGGCGCCCCCGCTCGGCGGCAGCTGGCTCGGCCGGGTCAGTGCGTGGCCCACGAGCTCCCAGGAGACGAGGTCGGTGCTGCGCCGGATCGGGACGCCCGGCACGTACTCGAAGCTCGAATTCGCCAGGTAGTACGTGCTGCCGACCCGGCAGATCGACGGGTCGGGGTGGAATCCCGGAACGATCGGGACCGTCA
The DNA here is from genome assembly GCF_042881395.1 of Amycolatopsis sp. NPDC058278. Classification (NCBI taxonomy): domain Bacteria; kingdom Bacillati; phylum Actinomycetota; class Actinomycetes; order Pseudonocardiales; family Pseudonocardiaceae; genus Amycolatopsis; species Amycolatopsis sp. NPDC058278. The sequence goes on from NZ_JBHVXZ010000175.1 coordinate 10,770, forward strand.
TCGAAGGCTCCTCACGGGTGCCCGCCGCGGGGATGGCGGCGGCGGGCACCCGTGCCGGGCGCCCAGGTCAGGCGTTGCAGGTCTTGTTGCGGTTGATGCAGTTGACGACCTGGTTCATGATGCTCTGCGACATCACGTTGGCGAAGTCGTCGTGGTCCGACAGGGGGTTGTGCTTTTCGGACGGGAACGAGTCCACTTTGTACTGCTTCTTGACCTGGATGTCGTGCGGGATGTCGTAGACGAGCGTGATCCGCAGCTGCGGCACCGCCTTGAAGCCGGCTCCGCAGCGGCCGTTCTTGTCGGGGAAGACGATGTGCGTGCGGTGGTTGGCGCTGTCGGTGTTCTTGCCGTCCCAGCAGCTGGGGAAGTTGTGGATCCGCTCGACCTTGCTGCCCTGGGGGCAGATCGGGTACTTGTCGGTCAGCCGGTTTTCGAAGCCGGTGCAGGTCCACGCCGCGCGGGTGTTCTTGGCGCCGTTGATGGACGGTTTGGCGTCACCGGTGAGGGCGCGCAGGAACTTCGGCATCGCGACGACCTGGCCGGCCGCGCTGCCGCGGAAGGTGATCCCGACCTTCGCCGGTCGCTGGATCTCGCCGTCGTTCTCCGGCAGCTCGTTGTTGGCGTCCGGGCCGGGCAGCGGCGGTGTCGCCGTCGCACCGCCGTTGTTCCCGTTGTTGCCGCCGTTGTTGCCGCCCTGGCCGAGGCTGCAGGGGGCGAGGGCGTCGAGCCCCTGGGGCCGCGCGGCGGTCCGGCCGATGGCGATGGCCATCCGGTCGATGGTGGCGACGCGCTTGTCCTTGAGCGGGCCGAGGATGGCGTTCTGGACGAAGTTCGGACCACCCTGGCCCTGGGTGCTGACGAGCCGCTGGTTCGCCTCCTGGATCTGCGTGTTCAGCAGCTGCAGGTTGCGGTCCACTTCGGCCTTGGCCGACGCCGGGACGGCGGGGAGCTTGCTCGCGACGTCCGGGCAGGTGATCTGCTGCGCCGCGCCGGCGGGGGCGCCACCGCCGTTGCTCACGGGGTTGCCGCCGGTGCCGGCCTGCTCCTTGAGCGCGCAAGGGGCGAGGGCGTCGAGGCCCTGTGGCTTGGCGGCGGTGCGGCCGATGGCGATGGCCATCCGGTCGATGGTGGCGACGCGCTTGTCCTTGAGCGGGCCGAGGATGGCGTTCTGCACGAAGTTCGGGCCGCCCTGGCCGCGAGTGCTGATCAGCCGCTTGTTGGCTTCATCGATCTGCGTGTCGAGCAGGTCCAGGTTGCGGTTCACCTCGGCCATCGCCGAGTCGGGGACGTCGGGGAGCTTGCTGGCGACGTCCGGGCAGGTGATCACCGGGGAGGCGGCGTCCTGGGCTGCCTGGTCGCGGTCGCCGTCCGGGGACTTGGCCGGCGGGTTCTTCTCTTCGTCGCCGGTGTCGATGCGGACGACGGGCCAGAAATAGGCGGATTTGTCCCCGTTTTTGCAGGTGGTCCCGGCGGCGTCGAGGCTCTTGTTGTTCGAGTCCGCGTTGGAGGAGAGGTTGCCGACGTAGTCGTGCAGGTGCTGGGCGCCGTTGCGGATGCCGGGCTGGGCGACGAAGTTGTCGGGGTTGAAGTGCTGGTTTTCGTTGCGGCCGCAGTCCACGGTGAAAGTGCCGGTGGATGCGCCGCGGGCGTTGGCGGGCTCGGCGTTGTTCGGGGCGACCTTGAGGATGTCGATGTAGAGCGCCGGGTCGGCCTCGTCGGCGCTGGCCTGGCCGGGGTCGCCGAACGTCGTCGACACCGCGATCCCGCCGGCGGCCACGGCCAACGCGAGGACACCGGTGGCGATCTTGGTGCGTCGGGAGATGCGGTGCTTTCCGGTGTTTCCGGGCATGAAGTGACTCCGATGGGGTTCAAAGGGAAGAGAATCCACTGGCCCGACACCAGTGGGGCGTTCTCTGTTAGCGATAACAATGCTCGCCCTGTGAAGAGTTAACCGATTCTTTCCGATGGATCAACGAAGGGCGGGCACGGCGTAATCGTGACCCGCGCGCGGCCCGTTGTCCAGAGCTTTGTCGCGTGAGGAAAGAGTTCGGAAATGTAGTGAACCGCACTGAACCGGGAGCCGTGTACCCAGGTGAGGCGTGGAGTGCGGGGTCAGCTGCCGAGCAGGGTCAGGCTCGGCGTTTCGCCTGGGCCGACGGGGAAGTAGGCGAGGAACGTGACGCCGTCGCCCCGGGCGTCGAACCGGGCGATCCGGGTCGATTCCGGCTCGTAGAAGACGTCGCCGGGCGTCAGCACGGATTCGGGCTCGCCGTCGACCTGGTAAACGACCGAGCCCGTCTCGATGCTGCCGAACACCGGTCCGTTGTGGACGTGCAGGCCGGGGTGTTCGTCCGGCGCGATGGTGATGCGGCGGACCTCGACGTGGTCGATCACGCGGGGTGCCGGGAGCCGCTGGTCCAGCAGGAGCGTGCGGGTGACGGGCGGGACGACGGCGGGTTCGCCTTCACCGGCCGGGTCGCCGACCTCGGTCGGGGTGCCGTCGGCGGGGAGTTCCTCGATCGCCAGGTGGGTCAGCGGCGTCGTGTCGGTGGCGCCGTGCCAGTGCCACTCGCCGGCGGCGACGCGGACCGTGTCGCCCGGCCGGATCAGCCGGGCCGGGCCGCCGCGGCGCTGGACGTAGCCGGTGCCCTCGGTGACGACGAGGACCTGGCCGAGCGGGTGCCGGTGCCAGTGGGTGCGGGCACCGGGGGCGAAGTGGACGCGGTCCACGCGGGTCCGGGACGGCCCTTCCGGGACCGCGAGCGAGGTGATCCACGCGCTGCCGGTGACGGCGTCGGCGGGGGCGGCGGTGCTGGTGGCCGGGACGTGGCGGACGTGCACTTGGCGTCTCCTGGGGGTCAGTGGGCGGTGAGCAGTGCGAGCACGCCGGAGACGGCCTGGTCGAACGGCTCGGGGGAGTTCGCGGCGCGGGCCAGCACGTAGCCGCCCTGCAGGACCGCGACGATCGTGGCGGCGAGGGCGGCAGGCTCCAGGGCGGCGGGCAGCTCACCGGCGTCGCGGCCTTCGCCGAGAACCTCGGCCAGCCGGGCGCGCAGGTGCGTGAAGGTCTCGTCCACCGGGGCCCGCAGGACCGGGTCGGCGACGACGTCGGGGTCCTGGGTGAGCCGGCCGATGGGGCAGCCCCTGAGCACTTCGCGCTCGCGCCGCAGGTAGGCGGTGATGCGCTCGACGGCGGTGCCGGGCGAGCGCAGCTGCGCGTCGGCGGCGGCCAGCAGTTCCTCGGCGCTGCGCCGGACGGCGGCCAGCGCGAGGTCCTTCTTGCCGGCGAAGTGGTGGTACATGCTGCCCTGGCCGGCGCCTGCCCGCTGCTGGATGGCCTTGGGGCTGGTGCCGACGTAGCCGCGTTCCCACAGCAGTTCGCGGGCGCTGTCGACGAGCTGGTCCCGGGTTCCCATGGGGCTCGACTGTACATACTAGTAGGTACAGAATCAACGCTGTCACAAGTTTCCGCCGGGCGGTGTCTTGAGGCCGGACACCGTTCGAGAGGAGAACGTCATGGATCTGGCACTGTGGATCGCGGCCGGCCTGCTCGCCGTCGTGGCCCTGACCGGAGGCGTCAGCAAAGTGTTCGTGCGCCCGGAGAAGCTGGCGGCCGCGCCGGGCGGGGAATGGACCGCCGACGCCGCTCCCGGCTTCGTCAAAGGCCTCGGGGTGCTCGAACTGCTCGCCGCGATCGGCCTGGTCCTGCCCGCCGCGACCGGGATCGCGCCGGTACTGGTGCCGGTGACCGCCGTCTGCTGGGTGCTGCTGATGGTGGGTGCGATGATCACCCACGTCCGCCACGGCAGCGCCGCGTTCGCCCTGCTGAACCTGGCCTACCTGGCCGTGGCGGCGTTCGTCGCCTGGGGCCGGTTCGGTCCCTCCCCGGCATGAGCGGAGGAGAGGTCATGACCGAAGCGTTCGTCGCGCACCGGAACCTGCTGTTCACCGTCGCCTACGAGATGCTCGGCTCGGCGGCCGACGCGGAGGACGTCCTCCAGGAGACGTGGCTGCGCTGGGCCGAGGTCGACCAGTCGGAGGTGCGTGAGGAGCGCGCGTACCTGGTCCGCATCACGACCCGCCTGGCGCTCAACCGGCTGCGCACGCTGAAGCGGCGCAAGGAGGCGTACGTCGGCCCGTGGCTGCCGGAGCCGCTGTTGACGACGCCGGACGTCGCCGAAGACGTCGAGCTCGCGGAAAGCGTTTCGATGGCGTTGATGCTGGTCCTGGAGACGCTGGCGCCGACCGAACGCGCGGTGTTCGTGCTGCGCGAGGTGTTCGACGTCGGGTACGACGAAATCGCGGCCGCGGTGGGGAAGACCCCGGCCGCGGTCCGGCAGATCGCCCACCGCGCGCGGCGGCACGTCGACGCGCGACGTCCGCGCGAAGTGGTTTCGGCGCGCGAGACCCGGGCGGTGCTGGAGTCCTTCCAGCGGGCCATCGAGGGCCGGGATCTGCAGGGGCTGCTGGATTTGCTGGCGCCGGACGTGGTGCTGATGAGCGACGGCGGCGGGGTCAAGCAGGCGGCCCTGCGGCCGGTCGCGGGCGCGGACAAGGTGAGCCGGTTCATCGTGGGCGGCATCGGCAAGGCGGAGATCGAACTGACCGGCGTGCCGGTGACGGTGAACGGCAACCCGGCGTTGGCGCTGCACGTGGACGGCTCGTTCGACGGGATCATGGCGGTCCGCGTGGAGGGCGGCCGGATCAGCGGGCTGTATTTCGTCCGGAACCCGGAGAAGCTGACCCGGGTGGAATCGGAGACGCCGCTGACCCTGCGCTGACGGCTGGGGTGAGCCGCGCCGGCTCCCGTAACGCGGAGCC
>NZ_JBHVXZ010000176.1:0-15534 GCF_042881395.1 Amycolatopsis sp. NPDC058278
ATCCCCCCCCACCTCCGTTGCCCCCCCCCAACCACGCTCGCCCCGCCTCAGCCGAGGCGGTGGCGCCGGATCAGCTGCCGGGTGATCACCGAGCGCTGGATTTCGTTGGTGCCCTCGCCGACGATCATCAGCGGCGCGTCGCGGAAGTACCGTTCGCCGTCGAACTCCGTGGAATAGCCGTAGCCGCCGTGGACGCGGACCGCGTTCAGGGCGATCTCCATCGCCGTCTCGGAAGCGAACAGCTTCGCCATGCCCGCCTCGAGGTCCGCGCGCTCACCGGAGTCGTAGCGGCGGGCGGCGTGGTGCACCAGCTGGCGGGCCGCCTCCAGCTTGGTGGCCATGTCGGCGAGGAGGTTGCCGACCGACTGGTGCTGCCAGATCGGCTTGCCGAACGTCTCGCGTTCCTGGGCGTACCGCAGCGAATCCGCCAGCGCGGCCCGGCCGACGCCGAGGGCGCGGGCGGCGACCTGGATGCGGCCGATCTCCAGCCCGCGCATCATCTGCGCGAACCCCCGGCCCTCTTCCCCGCCCAGCAGCGCGGTGGCCGGGACCCGGAAGTCCGAAAAGGACAGCTCGCAGCTTTCGACGCCCTTGTACCCCAGTTTCGGGAGATCATGTGAGACGTGGAAGCCCGGGCCCTTCTCGGCCAGGAGGATGCTGATGCCCGCGTGTGCGGGCTCGGCGTGCGGGTCGGTCTTGCACAGCAGGGCAACCAGCTGCGAGCGGCGGGCGTTGGTGATCCAGGTCTTCGCGCCGTCGACCACGTAGGACTCCCCGTCACGGCGGGCGGTGGTGCGCAGGGCCTGCAGGTCGGAACCGCCGCCGGGCTCGGTCAGCGCCATCGTCGCGCGGACCTCGCCGGTGGCCATCCGCGGCAGGTAGCGCTCCTGCTGTTCTGGAGTGCCGTACGTGACGATCAGCTTCGCGACGACGGTGTGGCCGCCCATCGCGCCGGCGAGGCTCATCCACCCGCACGCCAGTTCCTCGGTGACCTCGGCGTAGCACCGGGCCGAGACCGGCGTGCCGCCCCAGGGCTCGGGAACGGCGAGCCCGAAGACGCCGAGTTCCTTCATCCGCTCGATGAGCGCTTCCGGATAGGTGTCGGTGTGCTCCAGTTCCCGCACCACCGGCCGGACGTCGTGGTCGACGAAGTCCCGCACCACCGCGACGATCGCGGCCTCCTCCTCGGTCAGCCCGTCCATCCGCTGTCCTCTCGCTCGGCTCGCACCCCCATCATGACGGCCTTTTCCATCAAACCCATTTGATGTATTGTCCGGGGATGGCCTCCGAGCCGCCCGTGTTCGTCCGTCTCGCCGCCCACCCGCTGCGGTGGGCGCTGCTGACCGCGCTCGCCGGCGGCGACCTGCGGGTCCGGGAGCTGGTGGAGCGCGTCGGCGAGCCGCAGAACCTGGTCTCCTACCACCTGCGGCTGCTGCGCGGCGGCGGGCTCGTCACCGCCACACGCAGCAGCTTCGACGGCCGGGACAGCTACTACCACCTCGATCTCGACCGCTGTGCGGGCGCGCTCGCCGAGACCGGTGCGGCCCTGCATCCCACCCTCGATCCCACCCTGCATCCCGCGCTGCGCCCGGAGGTCCCGCCGCCGGGGCGGGTGGCGGTGCTGTTCCTCTGCACCGGCAACAGCGCCCGGTCCCCGATCGCCGAAGCCCTGCTACGCCGTCGAGCCGCCGGAGAGGTGACGGTGACCAGCGCGGGCAGCCACCCGAAGGCCGCCCTGCACCCCGGCGTGATCCGGGCGCTCGGGGAGTTCGGCATCGACGTCCGCGGGCAGCGGCCGCGGCACCTGGACACGGTCGCCGGGCAGCGGTTCGACCACGTCATCACCGTGTGCGACAAGGTCCGCGAGGTCTGCCCCGAGTTCCCGCACCACCCACGGCGCCGCCACTGGAGCATCCCGGACCCGGCGGCGGATCCCGGCTCCTTCGCGCACACGGCGGCGGAGCTCGACACACGCGTCCGGCACCTGCTGCCGGAACTCGTTGCCAACCAGGACAAGGAGGTCCGGCCATGAGCGAGCAGTACGCGAGTGTCCGGTACGTCGTGGACGACGTCCCGGCGGCCATCGGGTTCTACACCACGCACCTGGGCTTCACGGTGCGGATGAGCGCGGCGCCGGCGTTCGCCGACGTCACCCGCGGTCCGCTGCGGCTGCTGCTTTCCGGCCCGGCGAGTTCCGGCGCCCGCGCCACCCCCGCGGACTCCGCCGCCGCCGGCCGGAACCGCATCCACCTGATCGTCGCGGACCTCGACGCCGAGATCGCCCGGCTGACCGACGCCGGAGTGGCGTTCCGCACCGAAGTGGTGTCCGGCCCCGGCGGACGCCAGATCCTCCTGGCGGACCCGGCCGGAAACCTCGTGGAGCTGTTCCAGCCCGCACACTAGGCTTCCGCCGTGCCGGAAACGCGCCTCGACCTCGCCCGGATCCAGGCGGCCCGCCAGGTGATCGACCCGGTCTTCCTGGACACGCCGCTGTACCCGTGCGAAGCGCTGGAACCGGTTCTCGGGTGTTCGGTGAGCATCAAGCTCGAGACGGCGAATCCGGTGCGGAGCTTCAAGGGCCGAGGCACCGAAGTGGTCGCCAGCGGGCTCGCCGGGGCGGTGGTGTGCGCCAGTGCGGGCAATCTCGGCCAAGCCCTCGCGTGGTCCGGGCGCGGGCGGGGGCTCGAGGTCACCGTCGTCGCCTCCCGCCACGCGACGGCGGCCAAGCTCGAGCGCATCCGCGCGCTGGGCGCCCGGCTCGAACTGGTGGACGGCGACCACGAATCGGCCCGCGAGCGCGCGGCCGCCATCGCCCGGCACGACGGCATCCGGCTGGTCGAAGACAGCCTGGACCTCGAAACCTGCGAGGGCGCGGCGACCATCGGCCTGGAACTGGTGGACGCCGCGCCGTCGTTCGACGCCGTCCTGATCGCCCTCGGCGGCGGCGCCCTCGCGACCGGGGTGGGGCACGTGGTGCGGTCCCGGGCCCCCGGCACCGAAGTGATCGGCATCCAGCCGGCGGGCGCTCCGGCGATGACCCGCTCGTGGCACGCCCGGCGCGTCGTCACCACCGGCCCGACGAACACGATCGCCGACGGCGTCGCCGGGCGGCGGCCGATCCCGGAGGTTCTGGCCGACCTCCTCGTCGTCGCGGACGACACCGTCCTCGTCGCGGAGGCGTCGATCATCGCGGGCATGCGCCTGTTGCTGGAGCACGCCGGCCTGGTCGTGGAACCGTCGGCGGCGCTGGGCATCGCGGCGATCCTCGAAGACCGGGACCGCTTCGCCGGCCGGCACGTGGTGACCGTCGTGTGCGGCGGCAACGTGGACATGAGCGCCTACCGCGACTGGGTGCGCTGACTGCCACAGAAATTACCAAAGGTAAGTTTTGCCGCCTCCTTGACTTTACCAATGGTCAGGGAGGAAGGTACTGGCCACCTGATTCGTCTAGACCAATCGGCGCTCCCCGCGGCAGGCCATCCCCAGGAGGAGACCCATGTCCCGCAGCAGCATCCGGACCACCACCGCAGCCTTGACGAGCCTCGCCACCGCGGCCACGGCCGCCCTTGTCCTCTCCGGCGGGGCCGACGCCAGCCCGGCGTCCGCCGCCGCCGGCTGCGGTGTGCTCTTCGACGACTTCCACTACTCCTCGCCCGGCGATGGCGCCTTCGGCGGCGCCGGGTGGACGACCCGCAACGACGTCGGCAGCCCCGGCGTGCCGGGCGCGCGCTGGCTCACGGGCAACATCAGCTTCCCGGCCGTGAACGGCGAGCGCGTCGCCCAGCTCACCGCCACCACCGACGGCAGCGCCGCCGGCACGACCCACGCGGAGCTGTACCAGAACCAGCTGCGGTTCTTCGAAGGCACGTACGCCAGCCGCGTCCGCTTCACCGACGCGCCGGACAGCGGCCCCGACGGCGACCACGTCAACGAAACCTACTTCACGATTTCCCCGCTGCGGTACGACCGCGACCCGCTCTACAGCGAACTCGACTTCTCCGAGTACCTGCCCAACGGCGGCTGGGGCGGCTCGCAGGCGAACTACCAGACCAGCTGGTACACCTACTGGAACAACCCGACGTGGGACGGGCTGCGCACGTCCACCGCGCAGAACCGCAGCCTCGCCGGCTGGCACGACATCGTCACCCAGGTCTCCGGCGGGCACGTGAAGTACTACATCGACGGCGTGCTCACCGCGGACCACACCACCGACGCGCAGGGCAACCCGGTGTACCCGCGCACCCCGATGTCGATCAACTACAACATGTGGTTCATCGACACCGCCGGCCACAGCGGCGGCACCAGCGCCTACACCGAGCAGGTCGACTGGACCTACTACGCGGGCAACCAGGTCGTTTCCCCGGCCGACGCCGTCGCGCAGGCCGGGCAGTACCGCTCCGCCGGAACGTCCCATGTGGACAGCGTCAACGGCTGTACCACGCCGACCACCCCACCGGCGGCCACCACCACGCCGCCGACGGCCACCACTCCGACCACCCCGTCCCAGCCCGCGAACTGTTCGTCGGCACCGGAATGGGACTGGGGCACGGTGTACCTGGAAGGTCAGCGGGCCAAGCACAACGCCCACCTCTGGCAAGCGAACTGGTGGACCCAGGGTTCGGAGCCCGGCGTCACCGCCCAGTGGCGCGACCTCGGCCACTGCTGACGCTCAGGAGCTCCCATGCGCAGACGCACCCTCGCCGCCGCCCTGGCCGTCACCGCCGTGACCGCCTCCGCCTGCGACACGGTCACCCCCGCTCCCGCCGCCCACGGCGGCGAGCTGACCGTCTGGCTGATGAACGGCGACCTCAGCGACAAGGCCACCGCGGCGATCGGCGCCGCGTTCGAGAAGGCCACCGGCGCGAAGGTCACCGTGCGGATCCAGGAATGGGACAACATCAACACGAAGATCAGCACCGCACTGGCCCAGGACACCACGCCGGACGTCATCGAAATCGGCAACACCGACGTCCCGCTGTTCGCCGCCAACGGCGCGCTGACCGACCTCACCCCGCACCGCGACGAGCTCGCCGCGGGCCAGACCTGGCTGCCCGGCCTGGCCGGACCGGCCACTGTGGACGGACACCTCTACGGCGCGCCGCTGTTCGCCGGCAACCGCGCGGTGATCTACGACAAGCAGGTCTGGGCCGACGCCGGCGTCACCGCCCCGCCGAAGACACTCCCGGAGTTCACCGCGGCTCTGGACAAGATCAAGGCGAAACACCCGGCCCCGGACTACTCGGCCTTCCACTTCCCGGGCCGGTACTGGTTCGGCGCGCTGCAGTTCGTCTGGGACGCCGGCGGGCAGCTGGCCACGCAGCGGGACGGGAAGTGGACCGGCGCCCTCGAAAGCCCCGAGGCGCTGAAGGGGCTGCAGGCGTGGAAGGACTTCCAGAACGCCTACTCCTCCCCCGCGTCCCGCAACGTCGACACCAAGGCCCCCGACCAGGCCGCCATCTTCTCCGCCGGCGGGGCCGCGGCCATCCTCGACACGAGCGTCAACACCGTGCTCAAGAACAAGCCGGAGCTGAAGGACCGGCTGGGCACGTTCCCGTTCCCGAGCGCCACGCCCGGGAAGACGCAGCCGGTGTTCCTCGGCGGCTCGGACCTCGCCGTCGCCGCCAAGAGCCGCAACCAGGACCTCGCGCTGGCCTACCTGAAGGCGGCGACGGACCCGGCCGTGCAGCGGGACGCCATCGCCGGCATCGACGGCTGGACGCCGATTTCGACCGAGCTGATCGACCGGATCACGCCGACGCTGCCGCCGCTCAACGTCGCGTTCGCCACCGCGGCGAAGACCAGCGTCGCCACCCCGGCCGCCCCCGGCTGGGCGACCATCGAAAGCGACAAGTCCATCAACACGTTCTTCGCCGACATCGCCACCGGGCGCCGGCCGGTCGCCGACGCGGCCCGGGAGTTCGACGCCCACCTGACCGAGGCGCTGGGCGCCCGCTGACCGGCGGGGTGGCCCGGCCGACCGCCGTCCCCGCCGAGCCACCCCGCCCCTGTTCCGCGAAGGAGTCCTCGTGCTGCTCGAAAAGGCGCCCACCCGGGAAAGAACGGCGGCCCGCCGCCGCCGATCCCTGCTGCCCTACGGCCTGCTCCTGCCCGCGGCCGCGCTGCTCGGGCTCGTGCTCGGCTACCCGCTCGTCCGGCTGGTCGTCATTTCGCTGCAGGACTACGGGCTGCGGTCGCTGTTCACCGGCACGACGCGCTTCGCCGGCGGGGACAACTACGCCGCTGTCCTCGCCGATCCCCAGCTGGCCGGAGTTCTGGGGCGCAGCCTCGGGTTCTGCGCCGCGCTGGTGGCGGGCACGCTCGTGATCGCGTCCGGCGTCGCGTTGCTGCTGCGAGGCCTGGGCCGCCGGATGCGCACGGCGGTCACCCTCTGCCTGATCGCGGCGTGGGCCCTGCCGAACGTGGCGTCCACCCTGGTCTGGCAGTGGCTCTTCCAGCCCGGCTACGGCGTGGTGAACTGGCTGCTGACCCGGCTCGGGTTCGGAGACCTCACCCAGCACGACTGGACCACGACCCCGGCGTCGGCGTTCACCCTCGTCTGGCTGCTGGTCGTGTGGCAGTCGGTCCCGTTCGCCGCGCTCACCCTGCACGCCGGCCTCTCGCAGATCCCGCGGTCCTACTACGAAGCCGCGGCGCTGGACGGCGCCGGGGCGTGGCGGATGCACCGCACGATCACCGTCCCGTTCCTGCAGCCGATCCTCGGCCTGGTCACCATCCTCTCGGTCATCTGGGACTTCACCGTGTTCAACCAGATCTGGATCCTCACCCAGGGCGGCCCGGGCGGCGGCACGACGACGCTCGGCATCTGGACCTTCACGCGCGCCTTCAGCCGCAACGACTTCGGCCAGGGCGCGGCGATCGCCGTCGTCTCGGTCGCGCTGCTCGTCGGCCTGACCGCCGTGTACGTGCGGCGGCTCGTCCGTTCCGGGGAGGACCTGTGATCCGGCGGCTCGGCCGGAACACGGCGGCCGCCGTGTTCTGCCTCGTGTGGATCTTCCCGGTCTACTGGATGGTGCTCACCGCGTTCAAGCCGGCGGGCAAGATCCTCAGCCCCACCCCCGAGTTCCTGCCCGTCGACGTCACGCTGGACAACTTCGCCGGCGCGGTCGCCAAGCCCGGGTTCGTCCAGGACCTGGCCAACAGCGTCGTGGTCGTCGTGGCGGTCGTCCTCCTGTCCATCGTGGTCGCGTTCCTGGCCGCGACGGCGTTGACGCGCTTCCGGTTCTTCGGGCGGCGCAGCTTCCTCATCGGTGTGCTGGTGCTCCAGATGGTGCCGGTGCCCGCGCTGGTCATCCCGCTGTTCCTCGGCCTCAAGAGCGCGCACCTGCTCGACACGCTGCCCGGGCTGATCCTGACCTACGTGGCGCTCGTGCTGCCGTTCACGATCTGGACGCTGCGCGGCTTCCTGCACGGCATCCCGGTCGAACTGGAGGAAGCGGCGATGGTCGACGGCGCGACGCGCGGGCGGGTCATGCGTTCGGTCCTGCTGCCGCTCGTGCTGCCCGGGCTGATCGCGACCAGCGTGTTCGCCTTCATCACCGCGTGGAACGACTTCCTGTTCGCCTACGTGATCATGAAGGACAGCTCGGGCTACACGCTGCCGGTCTGGCTGGTTTCGTTCAGCACCAGCACGGGCACCGACTACGGCGGCCTCATCGCCGCGTCGACGCTGTTCGCGCTGCCCGTCGTCGTCTTCTTCGCGCTCGTGCAGCGCCACCTGGTCGAAGGCATGACCGCGGGCGCGGTGAAGGGCTGATGCTCGTCCCCCGCCCCGCGCGGCTGACCCGCCGCGCCGGTTCCTGCGTGCCCACCGGGATCCTGGCGGGCCCCGGCACCCACGGCCCGGCCCGGCTGCTCGCCGCGTACACCGGCCTCCCGCTGGTCCCCGGCGGACCCGTCATCCGGCTCGCCCGGAAACCGGGGCTCGGGCCGGAGGAGTACACCCTGGAAGTCACCCCCGGCCGCGCGCTCCTCACCGCGTCCACGGAAGCGGGCCTGCTCGCCGGGGTGCAGACCATCCGCCAGCTGCACCCGCGGCTGCCGTGCCTGACGATCCGCGACGCGCCCCGCCTGCCGTGGCGCGGGGTACTGCTCGACGTCGCCCGCCACTTCCTGCCGCTCGCATTCCTGCGCGAGTTCGTCGACCTGCTGGCCCTGCACAAGTACAACGTCCTGCAGCTGCACCTCACCGACGACCAGGGCTGGCGGATCGAGATCGGCGGGTGGCCCCGGCTCACCGAAGTCGGGGCCTGGCGCGCGGAGTCGATGGTCGGACCGGCGGGCAGCGGCGTCTTCGACGGCGTGCCGCACGGCGGCTTCTACACCCAGCGGGAGCTGCGCGACCTGGTCGCCTTCGCCGCGGAACGCGGGGTGCGGATCGTGCCGGAGATCGAGCTGCCCGGGCACGTGCGCGCGGCGCTGGCCGCCTACCCGTCGCTGGGCAACCGGCCTTCGGTGGCACAGCCGGTGTGGACGGAGTGGGGCATCAGCCCGGACATCCTCGGCGTCCACGACGAGACCTTCGCCTTCTGCCGGGACGTGCTGACGCAGGTCGCGGGGGTGTTCCCTTCGCCGTACCTCCACATCGGCGGCGACGAATGCCCGACCACGCAGTGGGAGACCAGCCCGGACGCGCGGGCCACCGCGGCCCGCCTCGGAGTGCGCCCCGCCGAACTCCACCCGTGGTTCCTCGGCCGGCTGCACGACGTCGTCGCGGAGCTGGGCCGCCGGGCCGTGTGCTGGGACGAGACCGGCCACGCCGCGGGACGGCTGCCCGCGGACCTGGTCGTCACCGCGTGGCGCGACCCCGCCCACGGCGCGCTCGCCGTCGCCCGCGGCCACCAGGTCGTCATGGCACCGCACACGTCGACGTACTTCGACTACCGGCAGAGCGAGGATCCCGGCGAGCCGCCGCGCGGACCCGTGACGACCCTCGAGGACGTCTACCGCTTCGATCCCCTGGCGGGCGGGCTGCCGGTCAGCGACGGGACGGCGCCCGGGGTGCTGGGCACCCAGGCCCAGCTGTGGACCGAGCACGCGCCGACGCCCGAGCACGTGCGGCACCTGGCGTTCCCGCGGCTGTGCGCACTGGCCGAACGGGCGTGGTCGCCGCCGGGCCACGGTTATGCTGATTTCCACCAGCGCCTGGCCGGGCACCTCGACCGGCTGCGGGCGCTGGGCGCCCTGCCGAAGGAGCGCGTCCGGTTCGCCGGCGCGCACGGAGTATCCGGGAAGACGGTGCCTTGACCGCTGTGTCCTCCGGGGGCTCCGCCGCCCGGAAGCCCCGAAAAGAAGGTGCCGAGCCGGCGGACCGGCCGCCCACCGTGAAGCGCGACCGCGTCCGGCGGCACCTGCTGAAGGTGATCGAGAACGCCGGCCCCGGCACCGGGCTCGCCTCCGAACGCGACCTCGCCGCGGAGCTGGGCGTCTCGCGCCCGACCGTCCGCGCCGCCATCGACGAGCTGACCCGCACCGGGCTGCTGGTGCGCCAGCGCGGCCGGGGCACGTTCACCAGCCCGCACAAGGTCACCCAGGAACTGGCGACCGGGCTCGCGGTGCCGCCGGCGGAAGGCCACTGGACCAGCCGGGTGGTCGCGTTCGCGGTTTCCCCGGCCCCGCGGTCACTGGCCGGGGAACTGGAACTCGAGCCGGCCACGCCGGTGCTGCGCGTCACCCGGGTCCGGTACGTCGACGACGAACCGATCGCGATCGAAGGCCTGACGCTGCCCGCTGCCCTGGTCCCCGGTCTGCACCCGGCGGACCTGGAGGCGGGCAACTTCTACCGGCTGCTGCGGGAACGCTTCGGGATCGCCGTGCAGGACGCGGTGCAGACGATCGAGCCCGCGGTCACCGACCCCGGCCAGGCCGAGCTCCTCGAAATCGCGGTGTACGCCCCGATCCTGCACATCGAACGGCTCACCCGGGACACCACGGGCCGGATCGTCGAGCTGACCCGCTCCGCCTACCGCGGCGACCGTTACCGCATCACGTCGAAACTCCGCTTCGACGCCGAATCCGGTTAGCGCCCCGGTGCCGGTCGGCTTCAGCCGAGGGCGTCGAGCAACTCCCGCTCACGCCGCGCACTCAGACCCGCACCCCGCTCCCGGTCCAGCCCCTGCTCACGCTCCCAACGCACCGTGTCCGCCAGCAACTCCGCCCGGGGCCGGTGCCGCAACCCCGCGGCACGGGCCGCCGACCCGTCCCGGGCCGACCACCCTTCCCAGCCCGGCTCGACCAGCCACATCGCCAGGGATTCGGGCCCCATGTACTCGGCCACGCCGTGGGCGCGCAGCCACGCCGGTTCGGCGGTGACCACCGGGCCGGTGTGGCCGCCGGCCGCGCGGGACAGCTCGATCCACTCGCCGAACGGAACGATCGGGCCCACCGCGTTGTAGGTGCCGGTGGTGCCGGTCTCCGCGCAGTCGAGCAGCCAGGCGGTGAGGTCCCGCACGTCGACCACCTGGGTGGGCACGGCCGGGGTGCCGGGGACGAGCATCGGCCCCCGCGGATCGCGGGCCGCGCGGGCGGCCCAGTAGCCGGAGCGCCCGGTGTGATCGCCCGGGCCGCCGATGAGCCCGGCCCGGGCGACGAGGAGGCGCTCGCCCACCGCGGCCGCCGACGCCTGCTCGCAGGCGACCTTCGCTTCTCCGTACAACTCGCGGCCGACCTCGCTCCGGTCCGTCGGGGCGAGCAAGGCCGCGGACTCGCCGGCTCCCGGGGTGGCGTGGGAGGCGTAGACGTTGCCGGACGAGACGTACACCCAGTGCCCGGCCTTGGCGCCCAGTGCGTCGAGCGCTCCGCGGACGAAACCCGGCTGCCACGAGACCTCGACGACCGCGTCCCACACCCGGTCGAGGAGGGGCTCGTACGCCGATGGGGTGCGCCGGTCGGCGACGACCAGGGTCGCGCCGTCCGCGGCTTTTCCGCTCTCGCCGCGCGCGAGGCAGGTCACCCGGTGGCCGCGTTCGATCGCCCGCCGCGACAGCTCCCGAGCCACCCACGCCGTTCCGCCCAGCACCAAGATCTCCATACCGACACCCAAGCACCGAGATCACCACCGGGCCAGCGAATTCGCTCACAGCTGATGATGGGCCGCAGGATCGGGCTTCCGGTGAATAAATCATCGGACACTTCGGAAAACGTCGTTTCTTAGCCGACCCTCGTTACTCGAAAGAGTGAACGCGGACGGCGTTCGAGTGACGGCTACCCCGAAACCCGCTCGTCACGGCAGGTGCCCACCACGGCAGACGGCCCAGCAATTGCGCTGTTCGCATCGCCTTTTCGGCGCCCGGGTGAGAGCGCTTCAACCGCACTGCCGGAACGGCATAGGATTTTCCTTCGGCCAGGAAAACGTTTCCCGGCGCATTTCACCTCTTTCCAGAATCGAGGACCAACCATGCGAAGACGCATGCTGGGGGCGGTCCTGCCCCTGGTGCTCGCGACGGCCGCCGCCGTCCCGCTGCCCGCGGCCGCCGACCCCGCACCGGCGGTCTCGGCGCTGACGAAGTCCGTGCAGGGCACCGGATCCCCGGCCGCGCACGGCGCGACCGCGAACTGGGTCGTCGGCTACGAAGACCACGCGACCACGACCGGCGCCGCCGCCATCACCGACGCCGTCGGCGCCGGCCAGGCCTACCAGTCCGGCTCGCTGCACGTCCCGCCCGGCTGGACGCCGGAGTGGTCCACCGACGGCAGCACGTTCGCCGGCGCCGAACCGGCGTCCGGGGTCACCGCCGTCCGCGCGACGAACCCCGCCGCCGGACCCGACGCGACCCAGCTGACCGGCGCCCTCACCCCGCCCGTGCAGGCGGTGACCACCGCGACCGGCGGCGACGGCTTCTCGCCGATCCTCTACCGCACGCCGAGCGGCGCGCTGCAGGCCTGGAACATCTACCACCACCTGGGGGCCGCGTCGCCGAAGGTGGTCTGCACCGAGCTCGCCACCGGCGCGCGGTGCCCGGGCGGCCCGTGGCCGAAGGTGCTCAACACCGCGACCGGCCCGCTCGGCACCCTGGGGGCCGGGGACATCGCCACCACCATGGTCGAGCAGTACGTGCGCGACCCCGCGGCGCCCGCGAAGGTCTACTACCCCGCCGTCACGGCGGCTTCCGTCGGTGTCGCCTGCCTCGACATGGCCGCCTCGGCCAACTGCGGGTACTGGCCGCTGGCCGCCATCGGCGGATCGCCCGCGGTCCGCAGCATCACCGGGCTCGTGGAGACCGGCGGCAACCTCTACGGCCTGATCAGCAGCGGCGCGGTGGTCTGCTGGACCATCGCCACCCAGAGCGCCTGCGGCGGCCAGCCGTACGCGCCGATCGCGCCGCCCATCGGGGTGAACTCGTACGTCTACGGCGCGCTGGACGTCGTGGCGGGCAAGGTGTTCGCGTCGTCGTCGGACCCCAACACCGGGCAGCAGCCGTCACTCGGCTGTTTCGACCCGGCAACGGCCACGGCGTGCGCCGGCTGGGCTTCCTGGCGGCCGACCGGACCGGCGGGCAACTACACCTACAACGCCTACACGGCGTTCGGCACGACCGGCGCCCCGGTGGGGGTGTGCTCGTCGACGACCGGCGGCACCAACGTCACGACGTGCTACGCCCTCGACGGCTCGGCGCTGCCGGCACCGCCGGGCGCGGCCGCGCTGCCGAACGGGACGTACGTCTTCAACCCGGAGGTCGTCACCGACCCGAGCGGCCACCTGCGCAGCTACCTCCCGGTCTGGAACGGGGGGATCGCGGGCGCGGCGGTGTGCCACGACTGGACGACGGGAGCGGCGTGCGCCGGGCTGCCCGCCCGGATCACCCACCCCTCCGTGAACGGGGGCGCCACGCGGGACTACGGCTACGCGTACGACCAGCCGTCGGGCTGCCTGATCGGCCTGGGCGACGCGGGCGTGCTGTTCTCGATGGACCCGATCACCGGCGCCACGCCGTGTGTCCGCTCCGGCGGGCAGGTCACCCTGCGTCCGGGTGATTTCTACTGCGACGGCGGTGCCCACGTCCAGGGCTACACGACCGCGCGGCTGACGGGCGTCGACCCGGCGAACGTCGACTTCGCGGCGTCGCGGGTGACGGTCGTCGACCAGGACAACGCGGTGGTGCCGACCCCGGGCTTCGCCCCGGACGGCTCGGTCGACCTCAGCGGCGTCTCGGTGGCGGCGCACCCGTCGATCACCGTGACGACGACACTGGTCCTGCACAGTGCGGCGGGCTTCAGCGGTTCGCTGGTGGTCGACTTCGCGGGCGACGCACCCCAGCTGTGCTTCCGCACGACCATCTCGCCGGACTGCGCGGTGACGTCGGTGGCGAACACGGCGACGGGCACGGATGCGACGGGTTCGTTCAGCTCCAACACGGTGACGCTGCCGGTCGCCCCGGGCGCGTCGTGCACCCCGAAGGTGACCGTGGCGAAGGAGATCTGCACGGCGGTCCACCCGGCCCAGTGCGGCCCGGGCGGCGCCGGGCCGTGGGCGAAACAGGCCCCGGTCGGTCTGCTCGGCGTGCTCGCGGCGTCGGCGTACTGGCGGATCACCGTGACGAACGAAGGTCCGGTGGGGATCACGTCCGCGCAGGTCGTGGACACCGTCGAGCCGTCGTGCCAGACGGGTCCGTTCGCGCTGGCGGCGGGCCAGTCGAAGCAGGTGTACTGCGCGACGTACGCACTGCTGAACCTGTTCCCGATCACCAACAAGGCGAAGGTGACCTACGTCCCGGTGAACGTCCCGCCGGGGACGCCGCCGTCCACAACGGACTGGTCGTCGGCCAAGGCCTGCTCGCTGCTGTGCAGCCTGTGAGGAGGTGAGATCGCCGGCCCGCGGACGTGCTCCGCGGGCCGGCTCACACCGCGACGACGTCGCCCGCGGCCGGCTCGGCCCCGGCGGCCTCCGGCGAAACCGCCGGCGCCACCAGGACCGCGCACAGCGGCACGGCCATCGCGATCGCCGCCAGCACGAACACCGGGAACAGGAAGGAGAACACCTCCGCGCCCGCCGGGTCCGGGGCGTTCGGGTCCATCGTCATCCGGACCGCCGCCATGCCCGTGTAGTGCATGCCCGTCACCGCCGCGCCCATCACGAAGCCGGCCAGCAGCCGCAGCGAAAGGCGGTCGAGGAAGACCGCGAACCACAGCGCCGCGGTCGCCGCCACCACCGCGATCACCACCGAGAGGACCACCAGGCCGCCGTCGTAGCCGAAGTCGCCCTTCACCCGCAGCGCCGACATCCCCGTGTAGTGCATGACATTCACCGCCAGGCCGGTGAGGACGCCGCCGAGGGCGAGGCGCCACCAGCCGAACTTCGCGCGGCCGCCCACCACCACGAGCCCCGCGAACACCGCCGCCACCGACAGGATCGCCGACAGGACCGTGCGGAAGATGTCGTAGCGGACCGGCATGCCCGGGGTGCTGAAGCCGAGCATGGCCACGAAGTGCATCAGCCAGATGCCGACCCCGCCGATCGAAATGGCGGCCAGCACCAGCCACCGCACGCGGTGGCGGGGATCGGCCGCGTGGCGGGCTTGGACCGCGCACGCCAGCCCGAGCGCGCAGCCGACCACCGACGTCAGGTACGCGAGCACGAGCAGCCAGTGCCCCAGCGCGAAATGCTCCATGGCGAAGTCCTCTCTACAGGTCGCGCAGCCCGTGCAGCACGCGTTCCATCAGGTCGTGGCGCTCGTCCCAGGTGGCCGTGTCCGACAGCGTGTCGCGGACGATCACCAGGTAGTCCTGCATCAGGTCCGACACGAGCACGCGGACCACGCCGAGCGGCAGGCCCAGCAGCGCGGCGATTTCCATCAGCGACCGCGGCCGGACGCACAGCTCGAGCACTTCCGACAGCGCGCTCGACGTCTGGTAGACGGCCTCGGCCCGGCCGTCGGCGGTGGTCTCGACCAGGGCTTCGACGGCGATTTCGACGGACGGGGCCGTCCGGCCTTCGGTCCACGCGTAGGGGCGGGCCAGCGCCGGGCTGCGGCGCGGCTCGTCCCCGGGCGGGTCGTCGATCACCGGTGGTCCTGGGCCACCGGTATCTCGCGCGCGGGCACGTCGACCTTCTGCCCCACCCGCTCGACCAGCATCGTCATCTCGTAGCCGACCAGCCCGATGTCGCAGCCGGTCGAGGCGAGCACGACGAGGTTCGAGCCGTCGCCGACGCTCATCAGCAGCAGGAAACCCTGTTCCATCTCGATCACCGACTGCACGACCCGCCCGGCGGTGAACAGCTCGGCGGTGCCGAGCGACAGGCTGGACAGGCCGGACGCGATGGCCGCGAGCTGGTCACCGCGTTCCCGGGGCAGGGTGTCGTCGGCCGCCACGAGCAGGCCGTCGGCGGAGACGAGCACGGCGTGCGCGACGCCCGAGACGTCCTGGACGAACCCGTTGACGAGCCAGTTCAGCGTCGCGGACCGTGCGGGCGGCGCGGGGAGCGTCCCGCTGAGGGAGCGGGCCGCCGGCCCGGTGGCGGCCCGCCGGGGGTGCAGTTCCGTCATCGCGGATCCACTTCGTCCTTTCCGGATTGTTCGG
>NZ_JBHVXZ010000177.1:0-15260 GCF_042881395.1 Amycolatopsis sp. NPDC058278
TCGCCCGCTTCGGCCCACACTCCCGTGACCGCATCAGGATCCCGGGCCGGCGCGCTCGCCGGGAGTCCCCTCAGCAGCAAGGCCGACGCGAGAAAGGTGGCCGCGTCCACGGCCAGCGCGGTGTGGACGCCTCCGGGAGCTGCTCCCAGCAGGCCGCCCAAGCCCGGCCCGACGGTGAGCGTCAGGGTTCGGCCCAGCCCGAAGAGGGCGTTGGCCGGTGTGCGGTCGGCCGCGTCGATCAGGACCGGGACCAGGTTCGCGATCTCGCCGCTGCAGGAAACGATGTCGGCACTTCTGGTGCTCAAGAAGCCGGGTCGCCACGGCTGGTACTTGTCGTGGCTGCGCGATGTCCAGCCCGTCGTCGCCCGGCTCGATCTGGGACTGCTGGACGCCGCCGCCCCGAGCAACGGATACGGGCCGGATTTCCTGTAGCCGAGCCCGACCAGCCCGCTCACCACCATCGAGGACGACCTCGCTCGGGTCGCCCTCGCTCTGGCAACGGTCTCTACCGCCAGACACCGCTCGCCGCAGCACTCCTCCACCCCGATCCGGTGTGATCGACCGGACCCGGAGCGACTGCCCTGCGACTACGCCCCGCGCGAACTCGGGCCTGCCCACGAGCCAGAAAGGGCTGACCGGATCACGTCGGCCTCATCAGCCGGCCGTGACCCGGGTGGTGCGGGGGAACGCTCGCTATGCCGCGAGGGCGGCCACCAACTTGTCGGCGAGCCGCTGCAGACGGGCCGGGTCGGCGGGGGCTTGGCGGATGGCGGCGCTCCAGTAGAGGGGGCCTGCCAGCAGGTCCAGGCCGAGTTCGAAGTCGTTGCCGGGAGCGAGCTCTCCGCGTTCCACGGCCCGGCGAAGGACGTTGACCGCTTTCTCGCGTCGGGCACCGCCGACCCTGTCGCGCAGGGAGGCGGCGATGGTGGGGTGGTGGACGCTTGCGGCGAACAAGTCGGGCAGGATTCGCGACACCAGCGGATGCCGGAGCGCCGCGTCGACTGCGGTCAGGAAGGCCAGAACGTCGCCGCGCAGGGTTCCGGTGTCGGGGGTGTCGGTTGCGGCAATTGAGACTTGGGCGATCAGCTCGACGGTCATGACCTCCTTGGACGGCCAGCGCCGGTAGATGGCGGCCTTGCCCGAGCCGGCACGCCGGGCCACGGCCTCCAACGACAACCGCTCGTAGCCGACCTCGGCGAGCTCTTCGAAGAACGCGGTGCGGATCGCGTCGGTGACGGCGTCCTGAAGTACCGGCCCGCCGCGCGAGCGGGCTACTGGTGAGCGGCTCATACCGCCGAGCATACCCGAGACGGAACGGTTGCGTATCGACTAGCGAGAGGCTACGTTCGAGCACATGACGAGACGGACCCGTACCGTCTCGGGTAACGATCGGAGTGCTCGGTGAAGTTTCTTTTCGACGATGAATCCTTCTCCTTCGAGACCTTGCGCACGGCGTGCTTCGCCCCCTATGGCGGGGCTGACCTGGGCGAGGTGATCGTCACCGCCCGGGCCATCCCGGACGGGGACGAGGACGCCTGGTACCACCAGTGGCGCGCCACCGCGGCCCGCGTCCACGAACTGGGCGATGAGGCCCTGGCGGCCGGGCACCGGGTCAGCGCCCGCGAGGCCCTGCTGCGGGCGTCGAACTACTACCGAACGGCCGAGTTCTACCTGCGCGACGACCCGTTCAACGACGACCGGGCCAAGGAACTGTCGAGGCTGGCGCGGGACACGTTCGCCACCGCCGCCGCTCAGCTCGATACCCCCGTGGAACCGGTCGCGATCCCCTACG
This sequence comes from Amycolatopsis sp. NPDC058278, assembly GCF_042881395.1. Classification (NCBI taxonomy): domain Bacteria; kingdom Bacillati; phylum Actinomycetota; class Actinomycetes; order Pseudonocardiales; family Pseudonocardiaceae; genus Amycolatopsis; species Amycolatopsis sp. NPDC058278. Next base: position 1,793 of record NZ_JBHVXZ010000177.1, read on the forward strand.
AGGACACCACCCTTCCCGGTTACCTCTTCCTGGTGGACGACTCGCTCACGCCGCGTCCCACCGTGATCTTCACCAGCGGCTTCGACTCGATCCTGGAAGAGGCCTACTTCGCGGTCGCGGCTGCCGCGCTGCGCCGCGGCTACAACTGCCTGGCCTACGACGGTCCCGGACAGGGCGCGGCACTGCGCGAGCAGCGGCTGTTCTTCCGGCCCGACTGGGAGGCGGTCATCACCCCCGTGCTGGACTACGCCCTGACCCGCCCCGAGGTCGACCCCGACCGCATCGTCCTGCACGGCTACAGCTTCGGCGGCCACCTCGTCCCGCGCGCCGCGGCGTTCGACGACCGCGCTGCCGCACTCGTCCTGGACGGCGGCATCTACAGCTACTTCGACGCCACCACCCGGCTGCTCCCGCCGTGGTTGCTCCAGTGGATCCTGGACGGTCGGGACGCCGAGGCCGAGCACGCCCTGACGATGGCGACCGCGCACAACACGTCCTTGCGCTGGGCGCTGCGCAACGGCGTGTGGACGTTCGGCGCCAGTTCGTTCGCCGACTACGGGCGCCGCTCCAGCGCTTACACCCTCGAGGGGGTCGTTCAGCAGATCACCACCCCGGCGCTGATCTTCGACCCGGCCAACGACGCCTTCTTCAGCGGCGAGCCGGCCCGCCTGCACCAAGCACTCAAGGGGTCCAGCACCCTCATCACCCTTGCCGAGGTCCAGGGAACCGGCGAGCACTGCGCCTACGGCGGCCGCTCCACCCTCCACCAGCACATGTACGACTGGCTCGACCAGACCCTCTGAGTTCGCCCTTTCCGAAATCACATCGAAGATCCGAGGAGTTCGCATGAGCGCAGACGCGCGGCCGGAGCCCGGACTCAGCGCCGCCCTCGCCTGGCTGCTCCCCTACGCCTTCATCATGTGGTTCCTGGCCCCCCTGGCCGCCGCCTGCGGCGCACCCCTCCTCGTCCGCCTTCGCACTCGCCCGACCCACTCGCAAAGCCGGGTCGAGCCGTGAGCACCAGCACGGCCGGACCTGATCAATCCTCGAATACGACGGACACTGAAATGAGCAGCTCGATGAACAGCGTCATTGAACGGATCGACCGGGCCATCGACATGACCGCAGCCATCGTCAAGGGCATCACCGACGACCACCTCGCCGCCCCCACGCCCTGCCAGGGATGGAATGTGCGGACCGAACTCAACCACCTGGTCGGCGGCATGCACATCTTCGCCGCCGAACTGACCCGCACTGACCCCGGCGGCAAGCACGAGGACGACTGGCTGGGCACCGACCCCCAAGGCGCCTTCGCCGACGCCGCCCGGCTCGACCGCGCGGCCTGGCACCGCGCGGGTGCCCTGGAGACAACCGTGCGGCTGGCCTTCGGGGAGGTCCCCGGGCCGATGGCCGCACTCATCCATCTCACCGAGGTCCTGGGGCACGGCGTCGACCTCGCGATCGCCACCGACCAAGAGACGACGGTGGACGCCCCTGCCTGCGATGACCTGCTCACCACCATCCGCGGCATGGACTTCGATGCTTTCCGCCGCCCCGGAATGTTCGGCCCCGAACTCCACCAGCTCGCAGACGCCCTCGCTCACCGGCGGCTCCTGGCCTTCCTCGGCCGCGACCTCGCCCCGCGGGCCAAGTGACGTGCCGGCGATCGTGACCACAACATCGAGATCGTACGATCGGAAGTCGGCGACCGCTTCTACCCCTGGAAGCACCCCAGGTCGTCACCCTCACCAAGGCCCGGCTCAGCCTACCGCCGTGGCAGCAGAAGGTCACAGGCAACAGCTGGACATGGACGCCTTCCGTCAGCCCGGCATGTTCGGACCGGAGAAGCCGGCCCCGCAAAGGCACCGCCGCACGTGCGGCTGCCGGCCTTCCTCGGCAGGCCGGTCTCGGACGACGGCAGCTCGGCCGTGCGCGCGGTGAACCAGACGCTCCCGGAGCGGCGCGTGAGCTGGTCGTAAAGGGCGGCGACGAGCGCGTTGCCGTACGGTTCCAGCGCCCGGCCGATTCCCGAGCCCGGCAGTTCCGGGTGGTAGTCGACCACACTCGCCGAATGCCAGAACCGGAGCCCGAGCCGTTCGAAGTACTCGATCGCTTCCGGCCCGTGGCGCAGGTAGGTCTCCCGCAGTTCGCGTGGCGCCCGGTCGCCGACGAGCACGTCGAGGTACCTGCGCGCCTCCGCGACGTCGGCGGCCGGGTCGGGCTGGTGCCGGTGTCCTGGGATCCAGGAGGTTCCGGCCGAGTAGGCGCTCGTGCCGCCGAGCCACTCGGTCTTCTCCAGCACCAGCACCGAAAGTCCCTCGGCGGCCCCGGTGACGGCCGCCGCGAGACCGGCCGCGCCGGAGCCGAGGACCAGCAGATCGACCGCGTGGCCGGTCACACCTGGGCCGGCAGTGCGGCCGGCAGGATCGACGTCGGCATCGGGCCCTTGTTCCGCCGGCCCTGCGTCGTCTCTTCCCAGGCGTGGGCCAGGATTCCGACGCTGCGGCTGAGCACGAACAACCCCCGCGCCAGGGGCGGCGGAAACCCCAGCTCGGCGTAGATCACCGCGGTGGCGCCGTCGATGTTCATCGGGATCGGCTTGGTCCGGCCCCGGTTCAGCAGCTCCTCCACCGCACGCGCCGCGCGCAAGTGGTTCCCCGCCACGACACCGTCCGCGGCCGCCTCGTCCACCAGCCCCAGCAAGGGATCACGGCGTGGGTCACGCGGGTGGAAGCGGTGCCCGAAGCCGGGCAGGTAGCGGCTGTGCTTCCGGAACTCCGTCACGACGGCTTCAGCCGCGGCTTCGAGACGATCGCCGGCGGCTTCGCGCTCGACGATCGCCGACAACACCTCGACGCACTGTTGCCCGGCACCGCCGTGGGAGTCGCCCAGCGCGTTGACCCCGGACGCCATCGCGTTGTTCAGGCCGACTCCGCAGGTCGCCGTCATCCGCGCGATCGCGATGGACGGCGCTTGCGGACCGTGGTCCACCGACGCCACCATCGCGGCTTCGAGCAACGCCGCTTCCCGTGGTGACGGGCTCGTTCCCCGCACCATCAACCAGATCGTGGCGACGAAACCGTGGGAACCGATCAGCTCCTGCACCGGGATCCCGCGCAGCTCGACCACCCCCGGTTCCATGCGGCAGATCCCGGTGGCCCACCAGTCGGCCACCGACGTCGTTCCAGTGTCCATTTCAGTCCTTGTCCACGGGCGCGAACGACCGTTCCGGAGCGGGGCGCGGGAGGGGCGGGGCATCGTTCCACCGGCGGGCCAGCAGCACGGCTTCGTCGTTGTGTTCGCCGAGCAGTGGCGGCCGTCCACTCGCCCGCAAGGGTTCGCCGTCCACGAGGACGCCGTTGCCGCTGGCCCGCAGGACGCGCTCGGGCTCGCCGGGAAACGGCAGTTCCGTAAAGAAGCCGCGATGGGCGAGCTGTTCGGACTCCAGCGCCTGGGGCACGGTGAGGATCCGGGCGGCCGGCACTCCCGCGCCGGACAGCAGCTGCTCCCATTCGAGCGCGGGCCGCGCGCCCAGGGCCTGGTTCAGCTCCGCGTCGAGGTCCGCGCGATGGGCCTTGCGGTCTTCACGGTCGGCGAAGCGAGGGTCGGTGGTCAACTCGGGCCGCCCGACGAGCGAGCACAGGGTGACGAACTGCTCCTGGCGGTTCGCCGCGATGTTGAGCGGGCCGTCCGCGGCGAAGAACGTGCCCGAGGGTGCCGCCGTCGCGTTGTCGCGCCCCATCGGGACCGGCGGGATCCCGCTGATGACGTAGTTCGAGACCGCCCAGCCCATGGCCGAAATGGACGCCTCGAGCATCGAAAGGTCCAGAAAGGACCCTTCACCGGTGCGGTCGCGGCCGACCAGGGCGGCCGAGATGGCGAGGGCGGCCATCAGGCCGCCGACGGTGTCCGAGACCGGGAATCCCACGCGCAGCGGTGCTGTCTCCGGCGTGCCGGTCACGCTCATCATGCCCGAGAGGCCTTGGATGATCTGGTCGTAGGCCGGCGCCTGGCTCATCGGTCCGCTCTGCCCGAACCCCGAGATGGCGCAGTACACCAGCCCGGGGTTGAGCGCACGCAGGCGGTCCCAGCCGAAGCCGAGCCGGTCGAGCACGCCGGCCCGGTAGTTCTCGAGGACGACGTCCGCGCCGCGGACCAGGTCCTGGAAGAGCTCTCGCTGGCCCGTGTCCTTGAGGTTGAGTTCGATCGACTTCTTGCCGGCGTTCTGCGCCAGGAACGACGTACCGATCCCGGCCCGGTTCAAGGCCGCGTCCGGCCCCAGGTTCCGGGCGAGGTCGCCCGAACCCGGCAGCTCGATCTTGACCACCTCGGCGCCGAACAGCATCAGCTGATAGCTGCAGTACGGTCCGGCGAGGACGTTGGTCAGGTCGAGCACCCGGATACCGCGAAGCGGTCGTTTCGTCATTCCCTCTCCTTGCACCAGACGACGAGCCCGGCCGGAGTCAGCCGGCGAACGGATGGTCGAATCCCCGCTCGCTCATCCGCGTTGCGGACTCGGTGAGATCGGCGACGAACTCGGCGACCCGGTCCTCGGAGAATCGGACGGTGGGGCCGCTCAACGACAACGCGGCGGCGACAGCACCGTTCTTGCCGAGCACGGGGACCGCCACGGCCGACAGACCCGCTTCGCGTTCGCCGTGACTCACCGCGTACCCCTGGTCCGCCGCCTCGGTCAGTCCTTTGTGGAGACTGTCCGCATGGTCGGCACCGTAAGGGGAACTGCGCGCGATCCGCTTCAGCAAAGCAGGAGGAGCGTCGCGGAGCAAGACTTTCGACGAAGCGCCGCCCCACAGCGGGAGTTCGTCACCGACGCGCACGACGTGCCGCAGCGGCTGCGGGCTTTCCTGCTGGGCAACGCAAACCCGGTACATGTCCCGACGGACGTAGAGGTTCACCGTCTCCCGCTGACGATCGCCGAGCTCGCGCATCAGCTGCATCATCTCCGGTGGCAGCTCCCAGCTTTGCCGCGCGAGGTGTGCCCACCGCCACAGCCCGGGTCCGGCCATGTAGCCGTTGCTGGTCGACCACAGCAAGCCGTTCAGCTCCAGCGTCTGCGCGAGCCGGATCGCCGTCGTCTTCGCGAGGCCGGTCGCCTTCACGATGTCGGAGATCGTGACGGCGGGCCGTTCGTCGGTCAGCAACCCGAGGATGTCCAGGGCGCGCTGAACGCTCCGTACACCCCCTTCGCCGGACGAGCCCTCTCGCTCCTCGGCCCCGTCAGCCTTCATCGGTGCACACCCCTTCGTCGCATTGCGGGTCCCCGGCCGGTGGACCAGTTCGCAACAGTTTCAGATCCCGCTCTTGCCACCGGCAGGTGGCTGACCGTACGTTACACGGAGTCCGCAGAGCGGTCCAGATGTGCCGTTTGATGGTTCACAAGGGAGTGTGGCGGTGCTGGAGCAGATCCTCGAAGCCGCGAAATCCGACAGCCCGGTCGAGGCCGCCGCGTTCGTCGCCGGGCAGTGGTCCCGCGACGGATCGGCCGCTGAACGCATCGGCCCCTACCAGCGCAAAGTCGTGTCCACGTCCTTCATCGCGGACGACGGCCAGGTCGCCCGCGCCCTCCGGTACGCCGCCGCGTCCGCGCCCGTCGTCGCGCGCGTGGCCCCGGCGACCCGCGCGGCGATCCTCGAGCGCGCGTCGCGGCTGGCCGCAGAACATCGGGACGACATCGCCCGGCTGATCGCCCTCGAGCTCGGGAAGCCGCTCAAGGACGGGCGGGGCGAGCTCGACCGGGTCGCCGACACCTTCGCCGTCTGCGCCGCCGAAACCCGCCACATCGGCGGCGAGAACCTGCCGGTCGCCGGCTGGGAACGCGGAGTGGGCAACACGGCGCTGACCTACCGCGCGCCGGCCGGGGTGGCCTTGGCGATCACCCCGTTCAACGCACCGGCGAACCTGCTGGCCCACAAACTCGGCGCCTCGTTCGCGGCCGGCAACACCACGCTGGTCAAGGCCCCGCCGCAGGCGCCCGCCACGACCGCGGCCGTGGTGGCGCTGCTCCTGGAAGCGGGCCTGCCGCCAGAGGCAGTGCAGCTGCTGCACGGCGGCGGAGATGTCGGTGCCGCCCTGTGCGCGGCCCGTGAGGTCGCCGTCATCAGCTTCACCGGCAGCGCCGAAACCGGCAACGCGGTCGCCCGCGCCGCCGGGGCGAAACGGCTGGTGCTGGAACTCGGCGGGAACGCCGCGACGCTCGTCTGCGCGGACGCCGACATCGCCCTCGCCGCCAAGACCTGCGCCCGCACCGGCTACAGCAACTCCGGCCAGAGCTGCATCTCCGTCCAGCGGGTCTACGTGCACCGCAGCCGGTTCGAGGACTTCCTCACCGCGTTCCGCACCGAGGTCGAGGGCCTGCGGGTCGGCGACCCGCTCGACCCGGCCACCGACATCGGCTCAATGGTCGACGAAGAGGCCGCCGCCCGCGTCGAAAAGTGGACCTCCGAAGCGGCGGCGAACGGCGCGCGGGTGCTGCTGGGCGGCAAGCGCGACGGCGCGACCCTGCTGCCCACGATCGTCGCCGACCCCGCACCGGACGCCACCCTCGTCGTCGAGGAAGTGTTCGGCGCCCTGGTCGCCGTGCTGCCGTTCGACGACCTGGACACGGTCATCGCCTCGTGCAACACCAGCCGGTTCGGGCTGCAGGCCGGGATCTTCACCCAGGACATCGGCGCGGTCTTCACCGCCTGGCGGGAACTGCAGGTGGGCGGGCTCATCGTCAACGGCTCGTCGAACTTCCGCCTGGACCACGTGCCCTTCGGCGGGGTCAAGGACTCCGGCTTCGGCCGCGAATCCCCCGCGCACATGATCGACGACTACACCGTCGTCAAGACCCTGTTGCTGCGCAACCTGTCCATCTGGGGCGAGCAGTGACCGAGACCGCCGAGCGACCGAGGAGTTCGACTTCGATGAGCCACCCCGCCCCGACCATCACCGCCGCCGACGCGCTCGTCCGCCAGCTGGAGTCCTACGGCGTCGAATACGTCTTCGGTCTGTGCGGGCACACCAACATCGCGTTCCTGGACGCGCTGGGCCGCAGCCGCATCAAGTTCGTCATGGCGCGCCACGAGCAGGCCGCCGCCCACGCCGCCGACGGGTACGCCCGCGCCACCGGCAAGCCCGGCGTCCTGCTCGTGCACGTCGGCCCCGGCATGATGAACGCGGTCACCGGCGTGGCCACCGCGGCGTTCGACTCGGTGCCGCTGATCACGATCTCCGGCGACGTCCCGTCGTACTACCACGGCAGGCACCCGCACCAGGAAGTCAACCTGCACGCCGATGCCGACCAAACCGCCATCTACCGCCCCTTCGTCAAGCGGGCCTGGCACGTGCACCGCGCCGAGGACCTCGCCCGGTTCACCGAGCGCGCGTTCTGGACGGCGACCTCGGGCCGTCCGGGCGCCGTCCTGCTCAACGTCCCGATGGACCACTTCTCGCGCGAAGTACCGCTCGTCGAGTACCCGCTGGTCGCCCACACCGCGAAGCCCGCGCTGTCCGACGCCGACGCCCGCCGGATCGCGCAGGCGCTGGCCGGCGCCGAACGTCCGCTCGTGTACGTCGGCGGCGGCCTCCGTTCGCCGGAAGGCCGGGCCGCGCTGCTCGACCTCGTCGAGCACCTCGACATCCCGGTGGCCCACTCCCTGATGGCCAAGGGCACCCTGCCCGACCGCCACCCGCTCGTCATGGGCATGACCGGGTTCTGGGGCCTCGAGCTGACCAACGAGTACACCCGCAAAGCCGACGTAGTCCTCGCTCTCGCGACCCGGTTCGCCGAGACCGACGCCAGCTCGTGGAACGACGAGTACACCTGGGCGTTCCCGCCGGGCCGGCTGATCCAGATCGACCTCGACCCGGCGGAGATCGGGCGCAACTACCCCGTCGAGATCGGCGCGGTCGCCGACGTCGAGCACGCCGTGCCGTCGATCACCGCCGCCGTCAAGGCCCTGGTGCCCGAGCCCGTCGAGCGGGCCGACGTCCGCGAGCAGATCGGCACCGTCCGCGCGGAGCTGTTCTCGGCGAGCCAGGAACGCGGCCGCAGCACCGACTTCCCGCTGCGCCCCGAACGGATCCTGGAGGACCTGCGCACGACGCTCCCCGCGGACGCGGTGCTGGTCACCGACGTCGGCTGGAACAAGAACGGCGTCGCCCAGTGCTACGAACTGCCCGAAGGGGGCCGGTTCATCACCCCGGGCGGCGCGTCCACGATGGGCTTCGGCCCGGCGGCCGCGGTCGGCGTGCAGCTGGCCCAGCCGGACCGCGTCGTCGTCGCGCTCGTCGGCGACGGCGGGATGAGCGCCCAGCTGCCCGCCGTGCCCCTGGCCGTCGAACAGGGCCTGCCCGTGCTGTTCGTCGTGATGAACAACCGGGCGCACGGCACGATCGCGGACCTGCAGGCCCACAACTTCGGCCGGAGCTTCGGCTGCGAGTTCCGCGACCGCGACGGCAACCCCTACTCCCCCGACTTCGCGGCCTTCGGCCGGTCGTGCGGCGCCGACGGCTACACCGTCGAAGGCCCCGAGGACCTCGCCGCCGCACTGCGCGAGGCGATCGAGAACCGACGCCCCGCCGTGCTCGACGTCCCCATGGTCAACGAGCCGGTCCCGACCCCGGGGCACTGGAACATCAACGACATCTACCAAGGCGTCTTCGAATGACCCCCGCCACCGCACACAACGGAGTGTCCCCCATGCACCGACCCGGATTCAGACGACTGCTCGCCTCGCTGACCCTGCTGGCCGCGGGAACGGCCGCGTGCAGCGCGCCCGGCGGCTCATCGCCGTCCACTTCGGACAGCAGCGGCCCGGTCAAGATCGCCGTGGTCAACGCCCAGAGCGGCCAGCTCAGTTCGCTGGGTGCGTGGGAGTACAAGGGCGCGAAGCTGGCGGTCGACCAGTGGAACGCCAAGGGCGGGGTGAACGGCCGCAAGATCCAGCTCGACGTGTTCGACGACGCCGGCGACCCCACCGTCGGGACCAACCTGGCGCGCAAGATCTCCAGCGAGGGCTACACCGCGATGATCGGCACCGCCGAAAGCGCGGTCACCGTGGCGATGGCGCCGGTCCTGCAGCAGGCGAAGATCCCGAGCATCACCTCCGGGCAGTCGCCGTCCATCATCGCGGTCAAGAGCCCGTTCCAGTTCCTCAACGGCCCGACGAGCACGACCTACGACGAGACGCTCGCGAAGTACCTCGTGGACCAGAAGGCCCAGAAGAACATCGCCTTCATCACCAACAACGGCTCCTACGGCAAGGGCGAGCACGACGCGTTCGGCAAGGCACTGGCCGGCCGTGGGGTCAAGCCGGTCGACGACCAGGTGGTCACCACCGACCAGAAGGACTTCAGCGCCGCGCTGACCTCGATCCGGCAGAAGAACCCGCAGGTGCTGTTCGTCGGGACCGAGGAGGTCGAGGCGGGCCTGATCGTCAAGCAGGCCCGCGAGCTCGGCATCACCGCCACGATCGCCGGCGCTGCACCGATGGGCACGACCGTGTACCTCACCACGGCCGGCGCGAGCAACGCCGAAGGCACCGTCGTCAGCAGCCCGTACCTCAGCAACGAGACCAGCGACGCGGCCCGCCAGTTCGCCCAGGCCTACAAGGCGGCCTACAACGAGGACGCGGAACTGCACGGCGCCAAGGCCTACGACGGCACCAGCATCTTCCTCACCGCGCTGAAGACGTCGAACGGCGCCACCGGCCAGCAGCTGGCCGACGCCATCCGCGGCACCAAGTACCCCGGGCTGCTCGGCAGCTTCACGTTCGACCAGACCGGGGTCGGCATCCACGCCACGTCGATCGGTGTCATCACCGGCGGCAAGCTCGTCGCGGCTCCCGCCAGCTGACTCGCCCCCGAGGGGCCGCGCGGACCACGCGCGGCCCCCGCCGGTGAAAGGACCCCTCAATGCAAGTTCTGCTCCAGACCCTCGTCGGCGGGCTGAGTTTCGGTGCCGTCTACGCCCTCGTCGCGATGGGCTTCTCGATCGTCTACCGCACCATGGGCCTGGTGAACTTCGCCCACGGCCAAGTGGTCATGGTCGGCGCGTACGCGGCCTCGACGTTCTACATGTCTTCACGGCTGCCGTTCATCCTCGCGATCGTGGTCGCGATGGTGGTCACCGGACTCATCGCGCTGGTCATGGAGCGCGTCCTGCGGCCCCTGGAAAACAAGGACTTCGACCTGATGCTGATCGGCACGATCGGCTTCGGCGTGGTCCTGGAGGCGCTGGCCACCATCATCTGGGGAGCGACCGGGCACGCGGTACCCACGCCGGTGGAGACCGGGCCGCTCGACCTGTTCGGCGTGCGCGTGCGCACCTACAACCTCGTGGTGCTCGGGATCGCCGCCGTCGCCACGGTGCTGCTCCTGCTGTTCCTGCAGCGCACCAAGCGCGGCGCCGCGATGCAGGCGGTGGCCATGGACCACGAGGCCGCGACGGCCGTCGGCATCCACGTCGGGCGCAGCAACGCCGTCGCGTTCGCGATCGGCGCCGGGCTCGCCGCCCTTGCCGGCGGGCTGGTCGGTCCGTTGCTGTACGTCAGCCCCACGCTCGGCGGCACCTTGGGCATCAAGGGTTTCGCCGCGGCCATCCTCGGTGGTTTCGGCAACATCGGCGGCGCGATCGCCGGCGGCCTCGCCATCGGCCTGCTCGACTCGTACGCCTCCGGTCAGTTCCAAGGCTATTCGGACCTGGTCGTGTTCCTCGCCTTCACGGTCATCATCATGATCCGGCCCACCGGGTTCTTCGGCGAACGGACGGTGAACCGGGCATGAGCTCCCTGCTGCGCACCAAGCCCGCCGCGGCCAAGGTGGCCGCGGCCGCCGCGATCGCCGCCGCCGCCTGGTTCCTGCCCTACGGCCTGGACACCTACGGCATCCACGTCGTCGACATCGCGGTGGTCTTCGCCCTGCTCGCCGTGGGTCTCGGGCTCGCGATGGGCGTGGCCGGGCAGATCAACCTCGCCCAGGTCGCGTTCTTCGGCATCGGCTCCTACGCCCTGGCGATCTTCACGACGACGTCCGGGCTCGGCTTCTGGGTTTCGGCCGTGCTCGCGATGCTCGCCACCGCGTTGGCCGGGCTCTTCGTCGGCGTCCCGGCCCTGCGGGTCCAGTCGCACTACCTCGGCATCGTCACCCTCGGCCTCGCACTGGCCTTCACCAACTGGGTCACCAACGCCGAGGTCGCCGGCGGCGCGTCGGGCATCAACGGGGTCCCGGCTCCGCCGCTGTTCGGGATCGACCTGACCAACGAGTACCTGTACTACTACTTCGAGCTGATCGTCTTCGCCCTCGCGATCGGGTTCGCGCTCTTCCTCGTCCGCACCGCGCTCGGCCGGCGGCTGCGGGCCATGCGCGACGACTCGCTGGCCGCGGGCGCGGTCGGTGCCCCGGTTCCGCTGCTGCGGATGACAGCGTTCCTCACCGCGAGCGTCTACGGCGGCGCGGCCGGGGTCCTCTACGCCGGGCTGATCCACTACATCGCACCCGAGTCGTTCAGCGTGGCCAACATGTTCCTGCTGCTGGCGATGGTCATCATCGGTGGACGGCAGAGCATCATCGGCTGCGTGGTCGGCGCGGTCGCGCTCGCGCTGGTGCGGGAGGCGCTGGTCGACTTCTCCGTCTACGCACAGCTGGGCTACGGCTCCGTCGTGGTGCTCATGGTCGTGTTCGCCCCGACCGGTCTGGCCGGGCTCCCCCGGCGGATCCGGACGGCGGTCCAGCGTCGGCGGCACCGGGCGCCGGGTGTGCTGACCGCGTTCCGCCCCTACGAACCGGCCACGGAGACAGCCGAGTCGGGCTCTCTCGAGATCTCCGGCATCAGTAAGCAGTTCAAGGGACTTCGCGCCCTGGACGGCGTGACGCTGTCGGTCGCACCCGGTGAGATCCGCGGCATCGTCGGCCCCAACGGCTCCGGGAAGACCACGCTGTTCAACGTGATCAGCGGGATCTACACCGCGAGTGGCGGCACCGCGAGCTTCGACGGACGGCAGCTGGTCGGGCGCCGGCCGTACCAGCTCTCGCACCAGGGGATGTCGCGGACGTTCCAGAACCTGCGGCTGTTCGGGGAGATGACGGTCGAGGAGAACCTCCTGGTCGCCCTCGACCGCACCCGGATGCGCGCGGCGTGGCGGTACGTGGTGTGGCCGATCGGCATCTGGCAGCACGAACGACGGCTCCGCCGGGCCGCGGCGGAGCTGCTCGAGCGCTTCGGCCTGACCGACTTCGCCGAAGCCGCCCCCCGGTCGCTCCCCTACGGCATCCAGCGGCGCGTCGAGCTGGCCCGGGCCATGGCCGCCGGACCCAGCCTGCTGCTCCTGGACGAACCCGCGGCCGGGCTCAACGGCCAGGAGGTCGGGCAGCTGCAGGAGATCGTGCGGTCCATCCGCGGCAGCGGCGTGACGGTGGTGCTGATCGAACACAACATGGGACTGGTCATGTCCCTGTGCGACCGCGTCACGGTGCTGGCCGGCGGCCGTGTGATCGCCGAAGGCACCCCCGCGGAGGTCGCCGTCCAGCCGGAGGTCATCGAGGCCTACCTCGGCGACTCGTTCAGCACGGCCGAGGTCGTGGAAGCCGTGGAGACGGAGGCGCTGCAGTGAACCCAGGCGACCTGGTCGTGGAGGACCTTGCCGTGCACTACGGCGGGGTCCAGGCGGTCAATTCCGTGTCGTTCACCGTCGGTGCCGGCCGCTGCCTGGGCATCATCGGGGCCAACGGCGCCGGGAAGACGTCGACGTTGAAGGCGTTGATGGGGCTGGTGCCCCGCAAGGTGGGGACGCTGCGCCTCGGCGACCACGACCTGACCAAGGTGAAGCCGAAGGACATCGTCCGCCACGGCATCGGCTACGTGCCCGAAGGCCGGCACGTGTTCACGGGCCTGACCGTGGAGAAGAACCTGCTGCTCGGTGCGTACCTGCGCTCGTGGAAGGGCCGGACGCGGGAGAAGCTGGCCGAGGTCTACGAGATGTTCCCGGTACTGGGCGAGATGCAGCACCGCCTGGCCGGGGCGCTGTCCGGCGGCCAGCAGCAGATGCTCGCCATCGGACGCGCGCTGATGTCCGAACCCCGGCTGGTGCTGCTGGACGAGCCGTCGATGGGCCTGTCCCCGAAGCTGGTGGAGGAGATCCTCGGCACGCTGCAGCGGCTGTCCGCGTCGGGGCTCGGACTGCTGCTGGTGGAGCAGAACGCGAAGCTGACGTTCGAGGCCACCGAGACGTGCGTGGTCATGGAGAACGGGCGGATCGCGATGACCGGCAGCTCCGCCGAGCTGGCGCACGATCCGCTGGTCCGGCAGATCTACCTCGGGTTGTAGGGCTCGCACCGAGACGCGCGGCCGGGGAGCGCCCCGCCGGGCGGCTCGCCCGGGGGCTCAACGGCCGAACGGTGCCGCACCCGCCGCGGACTTGATGCCGGTAGCCATCAGCCCAGTGTGTTATAAAAAAAAGTCGCAGCC
>NZ_JBHVXZ010000178.1:0-14970 GCF_042881395.1 Amycolatopsis sp. NPDC058278
GTGACCAGGGCGCTGACGGCGGACCCGCCGCTGCCGCGGCCGTACGTCGGGCCGCCGCAGGGATGGCCCGGTGCGCCCCCGCCGGCCGGGGTGGACGTCGCCGGGACGCTCGTGGCCGGCGGCGGCTGCTTGTTGCTCGGAGCGGCCAGCGAAGCGGGCGGAACGGCGTCGGCCGGCCGGACCGCGAGGGTCACCAGCGGGCCGGCGATCACGGCCGCCGCGGCCGCGGCCCCGGCGAGGATGCCGATCCGGCGACGGCGGCGGCGCTTGACGGCGGCCTCTTCCATGAGGCCGCGCAGCACCCGGGGACCCGGCGAGAGGGTGCGCGGGCTGGGCGCGGGCATCGGGGGCTCCGGCCAGCTGCGCTTGACCAGGTCGAGGACGTCCGGCAGCTGGTAGAGCTCGATCAGGTCGAGCTGGCAGTGCGGGCAGTTCATCAGGTGGGCTTCGAACTGGGTGTTCTCGGCTTCGCTGAGGACGCCGAGCACGTAGGCGGCGACGTCGGTGTGTGCGGATCCGGCCACGCTCAGTTCACCCCCGCTCGCGCAAGGCCCGGCGCAGCGCGCGGACGGCGTGGTGGATGCGGGATTTGACGGTGCCCGGGGGCACGCCGAGGGTCGCCGCGACCTCGTTCACGGTCCGATCGCGCAGGTAGGTCTGCTGGATGGCCTCCCGCTGCTCGGGCGAAAGGCCCTGCAGCGCCTCGTAAACGATCATCGCGGCGAGCGTCCGGTCCGATTCGTCGGACACCGCGATCGCGTCGGATTCGATCTCCTCGAGCTCCTGGGGCCGGACACTGCGGCTGCGCCAGCCGTCGATGACGGTACGCCGGGCCACCGTGAACAACCAGGCACGCAGCATCTCCGGCTGGCGGTCGAGCTTGTCGGCGTTCCGCCACGCCTTGATCAGGGTCTCCTGCACGACGTCCTCGGCCCACTGCCGGTCGTGGCCGGTCAGCCGCAGCGCGAACGCCATCAGGGACCCGCCGAACTCCTGGTAAAGCGCCTTCGCCAGATCGTCGTGGCCGTCGCCGGGCTCGACGACGGCATCATGATCTCCGATGGATCTCAGCGCTCGGGTGTGCCGTCCCACGCGGGACATCCTGGTGGGCCGGACGGCCTACGTCCAGTACTTCCGGCCCGCAAACCGGGAGCAAAACTTTTTTGAACCGTTTCCGGACCGTGTCCGTATCCCCTACCGAAGACCCCGACCAGGCGTTGTCCCCCGCAACGCTCCACATCCACTCCGGACCGAATGTCCACTGTGGATCTTTCGCGCCCTTTTCCGTTGCACTACCGGCAACAGCGCGTAGTCATGCCCACGGAGGAGCAGTGATTCGCATTCCCCGCCCGGTGGTCCCCGCCGCCGTGTGCCTCACCGCACTCGCCTTGCTCACCGCCTGTACCGCCGGCGCCGCCACCACCTCGGGCGGCGGTTACGCCGCCGGCGGCGCCGGGATGCAGATGCCCGGCATGCAGCAGGGACAGGTCGTCCTGCCGATGCCGCAGTCCATCACCGCCGACCCGAACAACCCGGCGAAGAGCCAGCTCAGGGCCGCGAAGACGTTCGACCTCGGGCTCCTGCTCGTCGACGGGACCGGGTACACGATCTACCGGTACGACCGGGACACCCCCAACCCCCCGCGGTCCAACTGCAACGGTGCGTGCGCGACCAAGTGGATCCCGGTCAAGGCCGGCGGCAACCTGCCGGCGATCGACGTCGACCAGTCGCTGATCGGGCAGATCACCCGCGCCGACGGCATCGAGCAGCTCACGCTCGCCGGCTGGCCGCTCTACCACTTCACCGGCGACCAGGAACCGGCCGACACCTCCGGCCAGGGCCTGGACCAGGCCTGGTACCCCATCGCGCCGGACGGCAAGAAGATCACCCTCACCCAGGACGAGTGGAGGCAAAATGCGTTCGGCGTCTGAGCTCGCCGGGTTCGACTTCGAGCCCTCGTCCGTCCTCGAGCGTTCCCGGCCGCTGGTCCGGATCCTCTTCGTCGTGGCCCTGGTGCTGGCGCTGCTCGCGCCGGGCTCGACCTCGCTCGCCCAGACCACCGCGGTCTCCGACACCGACGCCGTGCTCCTGACCAAGGTCCGCCAGGCCGGCCTGTGGGAGATGCCGTCGGGCATGATGGCGATGGAGAAGGGCAGCCCGATCGTCCAGAAGGTCGGCTTCGCGATCATGATGGACCACGGCCGCCTCGACGTGGCGACCCGCGCCCTCTCGCAGAAGCTGAACTCGCCGGTCCCCGACCAGCCCTCCGAGGAACAGCGCGGCTGGCTCGCCGAAGAGATGGCCGCCTCCCCCGGTCCGGAGTTCGACCGCGTCTTCGCCAACCGGCTGCGGGCGGCGCACGGCGCCGTGTTCAACGTCCTGGCGCAGCTGCGGGCCGGTACCCGCAACGACGACGTGCGGGCCTTCGCGACGGTCGGCAACCAGGCTGTGATGCGGCACATGACGATGCTCGAGAGCACCGGGATGGTCGACTACACCGCGCTGCCCGCCGCGTCCGTCTCCACGACCGCGGCGCCCACCGGGATCCAGCTCGGCCTCGACCCGTCCCAGATCGCCGTGGTGGCGGCGTTGTTCCTGCTGCTCGGCGGCGGCTTCTTCTACGTGCTGCGCCAGGTGAAGAGCAACCGTGGCCGCGCCCGGGCGTCCCGGCCGGCCACCGCGAGAACCGGGGGTAGCCATGGTTGAGACCTGGCACGACGCGACGATCTTCCTCACCCAGCAGTTCCAGCCGAAGACCGACCCCGCGGCCCGTGGCCTCGCGGCCTTCGCCGCCCGGACGTCCTACGCGGCGACGATGCTGACGCTCACCTGGGGTGTGCTCACCGCGACCGGCTGGATCCGCTCGGTCACCGGACGGAAGGCCCTGCGCAGCACGCACATGGTGCTGGCCACCGCGACGATCATCTTCGGCTTGGTCCACGCGCTCGGCTTCACCTACCTGACGGTGCAGCCGTACAGCTTCGCCTACATGTTCGTCCCGTTCGGCTCCGGTCAGGAAGCGCGGCACATCGCGGGCATCGTCGGCTTCGAGGTCATGTTCGCCATCTTCCTCACCGCCGGCCTGCAGCGCTTCACGTCCTACCGTCGCTGGCTGTGGCTGCACCGCTGCGCGTACCCGGCGGTGGCGCTCATCGCGATCCACTCCTGGTTCGGCGCCATCGCGAACGGCCACCTCTCGGTCACCTGGCTGGGCGGCATCACCCTGCTCGTCCCGGCCGTGACGGTGTCGATGCTGCGGTTCATGCCGGCTCGCACCCTGGAACGCATCGGTCTCGTGGAAGAGCAGGTGGCCTGAGATGCCCTTCCGTCTACCCGGCGGCGGACCCCGGATCAGCGTCGACAACGACCGGTGCGAGCTCTACGGCATCTGCGCCATGGAGGCGCCGGACGTGTTCGACCTCGGCCAGGACGGCCGCCTGCGCTTCCACACGAGGCTGCTGGACGAAACCACCATTGAACAGGCGAAGATGGCCGCTCGCTGCTGCCCGATGCAGGCGGTCGTGATGAGAGGGGACCTCGATGGCTGACGGCGACCGGATCGTCATCGTCGGTGCGGGCGTCGCCGGGCTGCGCGCCGCGGAACGCTTGCGGGAACAGAAGTTCGACGGGGAGATCGTCCTGATCGGCGACGAGGCCCGGCGGCCCTACCACCGGCCGATGGTCTCCAAGGCGCTGGTGATGGGCACCGAACGGCCCAGCGACGTGGGCCTTTCGCACTACCTGCCGGACCTCGACGTGCACTGGCGGCTCGGCGCGCGGGTCACGCACCTGGACACCACCGAGCGGGTCGTGCACCTGCCCGGCGGCGAGTCCCTCTGGTACGACGGCCTGATCGCCGCGACCGGCGTCTACCCGCGGCACCTGCCCGGGGCGCCGCGGCACGACCCGCGGGTGCGGATCCTGCGCACGGTCGAGGACTCGATGGCGGTGCGGCGCTGCCTCAACGCCAGCAAGAAGCCGGCCGTCGTGATCGGCGCCGGCCTGATCGGCAACGAGTTCGCCGCGAGCATGCGGCACATCGGCCGGGACGTCACCCTGATCGGGCACGCGAAGGCGCCGCTGCACCGCTTCGGCGACCGCGTCTCCAGCGGCATCGTCGAGGCGCACCACGAGCACCGGGCGAACCTGGCGATGCGCAGCGAAGTCCGGCACTGGATCAGCACGAAGGACACCGTCGGGCTGCACCTGACGAACAACCAGCTGCTGGTCGCCAGCGTCGTCGTGCTCGCCATCGGCAGCGTCCCCTCGGTGGACTGGATGCGCGGCTCGGGCCTCGACATCAGCGACGGCGTGCTCTGCGACTCCAAGCTGTTCGCCGAAGGCGCCTCCGACGTCGTCATCGCCGGCGACATCGCGCGCTGGCCGAACCTGCGCTTCGACGAGACCCCGCGACGGGTCGAGCACTGGATCAACGCCGTCGAATCGGCCCGGCACGCGGCGGACAACCTGCTGATGGGCCACTCCAGCGCCATCCCGTTCACCCCGCTCCCCCGAGCCTGGTCGACGCTGTACGACACGCGCCTGCAGATGTGCGGGATGCCGTCGCTGGCCGAGGACACGGTGTCGCTGGCCGACGGCATCACCGGCTTCGTCCGGGACGGGCAGCTCGTCGGCATCTCCTGCTGGGACAAGCCGCGGGCGATGCTCGACTGGATGGCCGAACTGAACCGCCGGCTGCCCGCGCCCGACTACGTGCCCGAGCCGGAGCCCGCGCCCGTCGCCGAGGTCCCGCAGGTCCCGGTGGTCGAGCCGTCGCTCGCCGCGCTGTCGGCCGAGGTGCCGCCGGAGTTCGAGAGCGGGTTCGACGCGCAGGCGTTCGAGCGCGAGTTCGAGAGCGAGTTCGCCAACGACATCCCGACGACGGCGTTCCCCGCGCAGTCCCCGCCCACGACGGCGCTGCAGGCGCAGTCGCTGCCCGCGGGGGCGCTGCCGACGATGGCCATCCCGATGGGGAGGTAACGAAGCCGGGACGGGGCTGCGCGCGGCGGCCCCCGTCCCTTGCCGGTCACCACACCCCCTCCGCGGCTGGGTGGTGTGGTGACCGGCCCCAGCGTCCCCCTGCCCGCCTCGCGCAGAGCGCAGAGCGCCCGGCGGGCCAGGAGAGGGCCATCCCGAGGGAACCCGACGCCCCCGGGGTGGCCTTCTTCCGGCGCACCGGGCGGGGTCCGGGGTCGAGCGCCGCGGCGGGTCACTCCGCCGGGGCGCACGGGCCGTGGAGATCGTTCCGGCGGACGGGTATGCCGCCGGAAGGGACGCCACGGTCTTGCAGCACCGGTGCGCGGCCGTCCCGGGGGCACGGGAACCCCCGGGACGGCCGTCACCTCCGGCCCCGCGACCACCACGACTCCGCCACGACCAGACCGCCGAGGACGAGCACCGCCACCCCGGCGACGCGCAGCCCGGCGTCCGTACCGGCGACGAACGCCGTGACGACGTCGGACGCGCGGGGAGCCCGGGCGAGGGCTTCGGCGACGGTGTGCGCCCCGCGGAGGTCCGGCGGCAAGGCTGCCGCGAACCGCGCGGTGGACACCGTGCTGACCACGGCGACGCCGAGCGCGCTGCCGAACTCCCGGGTCGTGGCCTGCAGCCCGGTGCCGACCCCGGCCTGGGCGGGCGGCAGGGCACCCGCGATCACGCCCGACAGCGTCGGCAACGCCAGCGTCACCCCGATCCCGGTCACGACGAGCCAGGCCGCGTAGGCGGCATACGGCGTGCCCGCGTCGCTCGTGGACAGTCCGAGCAGGCCGGCCCCGACGAACCCGAACGCGCACGCGACGGTGGTGTCGAGGCCGATCCGCCCGGCCAGGCGCCCCACGTGCCGTCCGCCGAGGACTATCGGCACCGTCAGCGGCACGATCCCGAGCCCGGTCGCCAGCACACCGAACCCCTTGGCGTACTGGAGGAACGACGCGTTGACGTAGAACAGCGCGAACATGCCGAAGAAGATCGCGGTCAGCCCGAGGCAGGCGCTGCGCAGGCCCGGGATCCGGAACAGCCGGGGGTCCAGCAGCGGGTGGGCGGACCGCAGCTCGGTGGCCACCCACGCCGCGAACAGGACGGCGGCGCCGGCGAACGCGGTGACCACGACCGCGCTGCCCCAGCCCGCCTCCGGGCCCTGGACGATCCCGAGCAGGAGCGCGACCGACGCCCCGGTCAGCAGCACCGCGGCCAGGGGGCCGAGCCGGCGGTCGTGGCGCGACGACACCGGCGTGAACCGGGCGGCCAGGGCGGCGAGCCCCAGCGAGAGTGCCGCGGCGGCGGCGAACAGCCAGCGCCACGAGCCGGCCGTCAGGACCAGGCCGCCGCCGACGTTGCCGGCCACCCCGCCGATGCCGGTCATCGACGCCCAGGTCGCGATCGTGGCCGGTTTGCGCTCGGCGGGCACGGCGTGCAGCAGGACGGCGAGCGAGTTGGGCAGCACCGCGGCCGCGCCGATCCCGGTGAGCGCCCGGCCGGCGAGCAGGACGGCGACGTCCGGCGCCGCCGCCGACAGCAGCGTGCCCGCGGCGAACAGCCCGAGGCCGGTCAGCAGGACGCCCTTGCGGCCGAACCGGTCACCCGCCGCACCGGCGGGGATCACCAGGCAGGCGAACACGATCACGTAGGTGTCGACGATCCAGACCAGGGCCGGCGCGGACGGGTGCAGCGCGCTCCCGGCGAGCAGCGGGACGGCGAGGTTGATCGCCGCGACCATCCCGACGACCAGCACCACCGCGGCGCACATGAGGGTACCGAGACCGTGGTGGGACACCGGTGCGCGACGCGAGAGGGAAGTGGACATGAGCCCGACGGTAGGGACGGCCGACCACTGCGCGCGACGCAACTTCGGCAACAGACGTTTGCGTATGCTGCAACTGTGCCCGAGCAGCTCGACCTGAACCTCCTGCGCGTGTTCGACGCGCTCCTGCGGGACGGGAGCGTGACGGCCGCGGCCGAGCGCCTGCACCTGTCCATCCCGGCGACCAGCCGGGCGCTGGGCCGGCTGCGGCGGGCCATGGGCGACCCGATCCTGGTGCGCGCCGGGCGCGGGCTGGCCCCGACGCCGTTCGCGCTGCGCACCGCGCCGCGGGTGCGCTCGCTGCTGGAGGAAGCGGCGGCCCTGGTCAACACCGACTTCTCGCTCGCCGGCCTCGAGCGGACCTTCACGATCCGCATCAACGACGGCGTGGCCGCGACCCTGGCGACGGCGGCGGCCGAAGCCACGGCGGCGGCCGCCCCGGGCGTCACCCTGCGTTTCGTCGCCGAGGGCAGCGAAAGCACCGAAGCCCTCCGCGACGGCTCGATCGACCTGGACATCGGGGTGGGCGGGCAGCCGGCGCCCGACATCCGGACCGCCGTGCTCTACCGCGAACGCCTGGTGGCCGCGGTGCGCGCGGACAGCCCACTGGGCCGGCACCGCCGGCCGACGCTGGCGCAGCTGTGCGGGCACCCGCACGTCTCGGCCTCCCGCCGCGGCCTGGCCCGCGGGCCGCTGGACGACGTGCTCGGCGCGGCGGGCCTGCACCGCCACGTCGCCGCCGTCGTGCCCACCTCCGCCGTCGCCGCGCTCGTGATCGCTTCGAGCCCCTACGTGGGGCTGCTGCCGCAGCGCCTCGCCGAGCAGTACGGCGCCGCGCTCGGCCTTCGCTGGTTCCCGGTCCCCGCGGACCTGCCCGGAATCGAGGTGCGGCTGTCCTGGCACGCCCGCCTCGACGCCGACCCGGCTCAGCAATGGCTGCGGGAGACGCTCCGCGAAGCACTCCGCTGACCCGAAACCCGCCGCGGCGGACGTCCGCTGTGGCACGATTCATCCGTGACCGGCTCCCCCACGGCGCAGTACCTGCGCGACCTCGCGCTGCTGCGGCGCGTCCGGGACCGGATCGACCGGGAGTACGCCCAGCCCCTCGACGTCGAGGCGCTGGCCCGTGGCGTGAACATGTCGGCCGGGCACCTCAGCCGGCAGTTCCGGCGGGCGTACGGGGAGTCACCGTATTCGTACCTCATGACGCGGCGGATCGAACGGGCGATGGCCCTGCTGCGCACGGGCGAACTGAGCGTCACGGAGGTCTGCTTCACCGTGGGCTTCTCGTCGCTGGGCACCTTCAGCACGCGGTTCGCCGAGCTGGTCGGCACGCCCCCGAGCGTCTACCGCGAGCAGCAGGCCGAGGCCACCGTCGGGATGCCGCCGTGCGTGGCCAAACAGGTCACCAGACCGATCAGGAATCGAGAAGCGCGGCCCTCGACGGCCACCTAGGGTGACCGGCATGGACGTCACCATTCACTCGAGCTTCCTCCCGCACACGGATCCGGAAGCCTCGCTCGCGTTCTACCGCGACCTCCTCGGCTTCGAGGTCCGCCAGAACGTCAAGTACGGCGACATGCAGTGGATCACCGTGGGCCCGCCGAACCAGCCGGACACCTCGATCGTGCTGTCGCCGGTGGCCGCGACGCCGGGCCTGACCGACGACGAGCGCCGCATGATCGCCGAGATGATGGCCAAGGGCACCTACGCCTCGGTCAACCTGGCCACCGAGGACCTCGACGCCCTCTTCGCCAAGCTCGAGGCGGGCAACGCCGAGGTCGTCCAGGAGCCGGTCGAGCAGCCCTACGGCATCCGCGACTGCTCGTTCCGCGACCCGGCGGGCAACCTCCTGCGCATCCAGGAACTGCGCTGACCACGATCGCCCCCGCGCAGAGCTACCGCGAGGTGCTGCGCGACCGGCGGATCGCCGGGCTCCTGCTGGGGGACCTCCTGGCCAACGTCGGCACCGGCATGCTGCTCGTGGCCATGCCCGTCCAGACGCTCTCCCTCCACGGCGACGTCCCGAAGGCGATCGCCATCGGGCTCGTGGAGGCCGCGCCGTTCGTCCTGTCCACCGCGCTGGCCCTGGCCATCGGCCTCGGCCGGGTGCGGGTGCCGCCGCGCACGCTGCTCGTCGCCGACTGCCTGCTGCGGTCGCTGACCTTCGCCGTCCTCGGCGTCCTGGCCGTCACCGGCCGGCTCACGCTGCCGGTGCTGGTCGCCGGCCTCCTCTTCGGCGCGACGTTCCGGCTGGCCGGCTCGAGCAGCCGCCGCCTGCTGGCGACGTCGGCCGCGGGCGAGGCCGGGCGGTTCTCGGTCAACGGCCTGCTCGGGCTGAACACGACGTTCGCGCTCTACATCGCCGGTCCGGTGCTGGGCGGGGTGGTCGTGGCGACCGCCGGCGCGGGCTTCGCGCTCTTCGTCGACGCGAGCGGAGCGCTGATCCTGCTGGCCGCCACGCTGGCGTGCGTCCCCCGCGGCACCGAGGGCCGGGACGCGCTGCGCGACGAGGGCACCCACGAGTCGGGCTGGCGGATCCTGCGCCGCCGTCCGGTCGCCGCGCGGCTGCTGGTGGTCGAGTTCTTCTTCAACTTCCTGTACATGCCGGTCGAAGTGGCGCTCCCGCTGTACGTGAGCGCGACGCTGCACGCCGGCGCGTCCGGCCTCGGGGTGCTGTGGGGCGCGCTCGGGATCGGCGCGTTCCTCGGCGCCGCGCTCGTCGGCCGGCTGCGGAACCTGCCGCAGCGGCCGCTGCTGGTCGCGATCATCGGCCTGTGGGCGCTGTGCCCGCTCGCGCTCGCCCTCACCGGCGACCTCACCGTGGCGCTGCTCGTCTTCGGCCTGGGCGGCCTGGTGTACGCGCCGTTCACGCCGGTCGCGTACAGCTTCCTGCAGTCCGGGCTCGCCCCCGGGGAGCAACAGCAGGTCGTCACCCTCTGGACGACCGGCTCCACGCTGGCCGCCCCGCTCGGGCTGGCCATGGGCGGCCCCCTGATCGAACTGGCCGGCAGCACGGGCGGCCTCGTGCTGTCCGGCTTGCTGACCCTCCTGCTGCTCCCGATCGCGGCCTGCGCTCTCCGGGGCTTCGCCCCGGGCCGGGGGCTCCGCCACCCGGAACCCCCAAAAAGCCCCCGGGCGGTGCTCGGGCGCACGACGGAAAGGAATCCGACATGTGCCTCAGCTTGAAAACAGCCGCGCAGCAACATTTCCGTGAGCTGGCATTGTTGCGGCGCGTCCGCGACCGCATCGACCGCGAGCACGCACTGCCGCTGGACATCGATTCGCTCGCGGCCGTCGTGGACCTGCCCATCGCATTGTTCGTCCGCCGATTCCGGGACGCTTACGGCCTTTCGCCGCACGATTACCGGCGGGCCGCCGAAGCCGTCAGGAATCGAGAAGCACTGGCCGCGGATCCCGCCGTAGCTTGATTCCACCCATCCGACTCTGAACGCTGGAGAACCCCGATGAGCAAGCCCACGAGGAAGAACGCACCGCACGTGGCCGACAGCCACGACCTGATCCGCGTCCACGGCGCGCGCGTGAACAACCTCAGGGACGTCAGCGTCGAGCTGCCCAAGCGGCGGCTGACGGTGTTCACCGGGGTCTCCGGGTCCGGCAAGAGCTCCCTGGTCTTCAGCACGATCGCCGCCGAATCGCAGCGGCTGATCAACGAGACCTACAGCACCTTCGTGCAGGGGTTCATGCCGACGCTGGCGAGACCGGACGTCGACGTCCTCGACGGGATCACCACCGCGATCATCGTCGACCAGGAGCGGATGGGCGCGAACCCGCACTCCACGGTCGGCACCGCCACCGACGCCAACGCGATGCTGCGCATCCTGTTCAGCCGGCTCGGGAACCCGCACATCGGTTCGCCGCAGGCGTTTTCGTTCAACGTCGCCTCGATCAGCGGCGCCGGCGCGGTCACCATCGAAAAGGGCGGCCGGCAGATCAAGGAGCGCCGCAGCTTCAGCATCACCGGCGGCATGTGCCCGCGCTGCGAGGGCCGCGGCAAGGTCAACGACATCGACCTGACCGCGCTCTTCGACGAGAACAAGTCGCTCAACGAGGGCGCGATCACCATCCCGGGCTACAGCATGGAAGGCTGGTATGGGCGCATCTTCCGCGGTTCGGGCTTCTTCGACCCGGACAAGCCGATCAAGAAGTACACCAAGAAGCAGTTCGCCGACCTGGTGTACAAGGAACCGACGAAGATCAAGGTCGAGGGCATCAACCTGACCTACTCCGGGCTGGTGCCGGCGATCCAGAAGTCCTTCCTGTCCAAGGACGTCGACTCGATGCAGCCGCACATCCGCGCGTTCGTCGAGCGCGCGGTGACGTTCCAGACCTGCCCGGACTGCGCCGGCACGCGGCTTTCGGCGGAAGCGCGGTCGTCGAAGATCGACGGGATCAGCATCGCCGACGCGTGCGCGATGCAGATCAGCGACCTCGCCGCCTGGGTGGGGAAGCTGTCCGAGCCGTCGGTCGCGCCGCTGCTGGACGCGCTCAAGCACACCCTCGACTCGTTCGTCGAGATCGGGCTCGGCTACCTTTCGCTCGACCGGCCGTCGGGGAGCCTTTCGGGCGGGGAAGCCCAGCGCACCAAGATGATCCGCCACCTCGGGTCGTCGCTGACCGACGTCACCTACGTCTTCGACGAGCCGACGATCGGCCTGCACCCGCACGACATCCGGCGCATGAACGACCTGCTGCTGCAGCTGCGCGACAAGGGCAACACGGTGCTGGTCGTGGAGCACAAGCCGGAGGCGATCGCGATCGCCGACCACGTCGTCGACCTCGGGCCGCGTGCCGGCACCGAAGGCGGCGAAATCGTCTTCGAGGGCACTGTGGACGGTCTACGCTCCAGCGGCACGCTGACCGGGCGGCACCTCGACGACCGCGCGTCGCTGAAGTCGTCGGTGCGCTCGCCGTCCGGGGTCCTGGAGGTGCGCGGGGCGGCCACGCACAACCTGCAGGACGTCGACGTCGACATCCCGCTCGGCGTGCTCGTGGTCGTGACCGGGGTGGCGGGCTCGGGCAAGAGCTCGCTGATCCACGGCTCGGTGTCCGGCGGCGAGGGCGTGGTGACGGTCGACCAGACCGGCATCCGCGGCTCGCGCCGGAGCAACCCGGCGACGTACACGGGCCTGCTGGAGCCGATCCGCAAGGCGTTCGCCAAGGCCAACGGCGTCAAGCCGGCCCTGTTCAGCGCCAACTCGGAAGGCGCGTGCCCGAACTGCAACGGCGCCGGCGTGGTCTACACGGACCTGGGGATCATGGCGGCCACCGCGACGCCGTGCGAGGTGTGTGAGGGCAAGCGGTTCAACGCCGACGTGCTGGAGTACACCTTCGGCGGCCGCGACATCAGCGAGGTGCTCGGGATGCCGGTCACCGAGGCGCTGGAGTTCTTCGCTTCCGGTGACGCCGCGGTGCCGGCGGCGCACAAGATCCTCACGCACCTGTCCGACGTCGGCCTCGGCTACCTGACTTTGGGGCAGCCCCTGACGACGCTGTCGGGCGGCGAGCGGCAGCGGATCAAGCTGGCGACGCACATGGCCGAGCAGGGCGGGGTGTACGTCCTCGACGAGCCCACGGCGGGCCTGCACCTGGCGGACGTCGAGCAGCTGCTGGGCCTGCTGGACCGGTTGGTGGACGCGGGCAAGTCGGTGATCGTCATCGAGCACCACCAGGCGGTGATGGCCCACGCGGACTGGCTCATCGACCTCGGCCCGGGCGCCGGCCACGACGGCGGCCGGATCGTCTTCGAGGGCACGCCGGCGCAGCTGGTGAAGGCGCGGAAGAAGACGCTGACCGGGAAGCACCTCGCGGAGTACGTCGGCTGACGCCGCTGCCCATACCAGCGCGGCCGGTAGGGCTGGCCCCCGCAAACCGCCTGGGGCGCGCAGGATTCCGGTCGGGGCGGCGCTGCCGGAGACTCGGGTGGTGACCACCACAGAGAACCTCGTCGGCAGCGACTTCGCCCGGCTGAGCCACCGCATCTCCGCCGCCGGTCTGATGAACCGCCGTCCCGGCTACTACGCCGCCCGGATCGCCGTCGTGACCGGGTTGTTCGGCGCCGGCTGGGTGGCCTTCGCCCTGCTGGGGAACTCGTGGTGGCAGCTCGCCGTCGCGGGCTTCATGGCCGTGATGTTCGGGCAGATCGCGTTGCTTTCGCACGATCTCGCGCACAAGCAGGTGTTCCGGCGACGGCGGCCCACCGAAATCGCCGGGATGCTCGCCGGGAACCTCGGGATCGGGATGAGCTACGGCTGGTGGATGGACAAGCACACCCGCCACCACGCCAACCCGAACCACGAAGAGCTCGACCCCGACGTCGACCCGGACATCCTCGTCTGGTCGAAGGACCAGGCCCGCGCCAGCCGCGGCGTGCCGCGGTTCATCGGGCGGTACCAGGCCTTCCTGTTCTTCCCGCTGCTGACCCTCGAAGGGCTGAACCTGCACTGGTCCGGCATCCGCGCGGTCCGCAAGCCGGGCCTGCGCCACCGCAAGGTCGAAGCCGCGTTGCTCGCCGCGCACTTCGTCCTGTACGCGAGTGCGTTGCTCACCGTCCTGTCCCCCGGTATGGCGTTGCTGTTCTTCGCCGTCCACCAGGGACTGTGGGGTGTCTACATGGGATCGATCTTCGCGCCCAACCACAAGGGCATGCCGACGCTGACCGGGCGCACCGAGCTCGACTTCCTCCGCAAGCAGGTGCTGACCTCGCGCAACGTCCGCGGCGGCGTCGTCACCGACGTCGCCCTCGGCGGCCTCAACTACCAGATCGAGCACCACCTGTTCCCGAGCATGCCGTCGCCGCACCTGCGGCGGGCGCAGCCGATCGTCCAGGCCTACTGCGCCGAGCTGGGCGTCCCGTACCTGCAGACCAGCCTGGCCGAGTCCTACCGGCAGGCCCTCACCCACCTGCATGAAGCTGGGGCCCCTCTCAGGAAGCGTTCGTAGACTCGGGGCATGAGGAAGGCCGGATTATGAAGAAGATGATCGCAGCCCTGGGGTTGCGGGACCTGCCGGCGGCGTTCGGCGCGAAGGCCACCGGCGCCCGGGCCGAGCGGGTCCGCTCTTCGCCGCAGTTCGACGGCAAGGTGTTCCGCAACGCGGCGCCGCGGCACCCGATGACCGCGGCGTCGATGCGGACCATCTTCCGCGAGATGTTCTTCGGCGAGCACCGTGAGCTGCGCAAACCGGCCGGCGCGGTGCCGCTGGTCGCGGCGGCGCCGGTCGAGTCGGCCGACGGCCTGCACCTGACCTGGTACGGCCACGCCTCCACGCTGGTCGAGCTCGACGGCGCCCGCGTGCTGCTCGACCCGGTGTGGAGCGACCGGGTCTCCCCCGCGGCGTTCGCCGGCCCGCGGCGGCTGCACGAGCCGCCGGTGCCGTTGTCGGCCCTCGGCCGGATCGACGCGGTCGTGATCTCGCACGACCACTACGACCACCTGGACCTGGCGACGGTCCGCGCGCTGGTGACCTCGTCATCGGCCCCCTTCCTCGTGCCGCTCGGCGTCGGGGCGCACCTGGAGCGCTGGCACGTCCCGGCGGACCGGATCATCGAGCTCGACTGGCACGAAGAGGCGACGGTGGCGGGCGTCCGCTTCGTCGCGACCCCGGCCCAGCACTTCTCCGGCCGCGGCATCACGAACGACGACACGCTGTGGACGTCGTGGGCCCTGCTGGGCCCGCAGCACCGGGTGTTCTACAGCGGTGACACGGGCTATTTCGACGGTTTCGCGGCCATCGGCGCGGAGCACGGCCCGTTCGACGCGGCCCTGATCCAGGTCGGCGCGTACGCCCCGCTCTGGCCGGACATCCACATGACCCCGGAGGAGGGTGTCGCGGCAGGCCTCGACGTCCGGGCGAAGCTGCTGGTCCCGGTGCACTGGGCGACGTTCCAGCTGGCGATGCACCCGTGGGGCGAGCCGGCCGACCGCGTGTGGAGCGAGGCGAAGGAGGCCGACCTCCCGCTGGCGATCCCCCGCCCGGGCGAGCGCATCGACGCGACCGAGCCACCCCCGGTCGACGGCTGGTGGCAGGCACTGTGACCCGGCAGCCGACACGCGTGATCAGAAGGTCGACACGCGTGATCAGAGCGACGACACGGCGCGCGACCGCCGTGTCGACCCGTCAATCACGCGTGTCGACTCGGGGATCACGCG